>JBCBLJ010000159.1:0-12947 GCA_038520195.1 Planctomycetota bacterium | reverse complement strand
GTTCGACTGGGAAGACAACCTTCGCTTGCTGAGCCGAACGGACCCCGCGGGCAACACGACTCTGTTGAGAAAAGACGGTGACAAATTGGTGCCCATCTACGAGACATCAGTCACCGAGAACGCCGGCGTCAGCGGCTGGGATCCGAAGAACGAGAATCTGTATCTCGTCACCAACAAGGGTGACCTGGATCTGATGACGCTCTACAAAATGAATCCCGAAACCAAGGCGATTGAGCTGATCGAAAGCGATCCAAAGAAACAGGTCGACTTTGGCGGACTACGGATGGACCGCAACACCCGCGAGATCATCTCGACGTCCTACACCGAAGATAAAACTCGCTACTACTGGCGTAACGAGACTTGGAAGGCGAACTACGAGTTCCTGCAAAAGGAGTTCCCCGGCCGCGAAATCGCATTTCAGAGTGCGACCAACGACTACAGCAAGTTCTTGATCGCGGTGCACGGGGACAAGTATGCGGCCGAAGCGTGGTACTTCGACGCCGAGACCCGCGAACTGATCCATCAGTACACTCCGCGTCCGGAACTCAAAGGGGTCGAAAAGTATCTGTCACCGATGACACCCATTCGCTACCCCAGCAGTGATGGCCTGGAGATCCCGGCCTACCTGACGGTTCCGGCGGGCGTGGAAGCGAAGAACCTTCCGGTTGTGGTTTTGGTTCATGGCGGGCCGAAGGGTCCACGAGACTCGTGGGGTTACAACTCGCAGGTTCAGTTTCTTGCAAACCGAGGATACGCCGTTTTGCAACCGAACTTTCGGGCCAGTGGCGGATACGGCAAGAAGTTCCTCAATGCTGGTGACCTCGAGTGGGGCAAGCTGATGCAAGACGACGTCACCTGGGGCGTCAAATACTTGATCGACGAAGGCATCGCGGACAAGGATCGTATTGCCATCATGGGCGGCAGCTACGGTGGATACGCAACGCTGGCGGGCCTCGCGTTTACGCCGGAGCTTTACGCCTGCGGCGTCGATATCGTTGGCCCCAGCAATATCTTCACGCTGCTGGACTCGATCCCTCCGTACTGGGAAGCCGGCAGAGCGTTCTTGTACGGCATGGTCGGAGATCCGGAGACGGAGGAAGGCAAGAACCGAATCCGTGAAGCGAGCCCGCTTTTCAGCGCCGACAAAATCTCCCGGCCACTGCTCATCGTTCAAGGCGCGAACGACCCGCGCGTCAAACAGGCCGAAGCGGACCAAATCGCGATCGCGCTTCGAGACCAAGGTCACAAAGTCAGCTATCTCCTCGCCGATGACGAGGGACATGGATTTGCCAAACCCGTCAACCGGATGGCCATGTACGCCGAGATCGAAGCGTTCTTGGCGGACCAGATCGGTGGTCGCTCCCAAACGGAGATGCCCAAAGACGTCGCGACTCGATTGGAAGAACTGCGAGTCAACGTCAGCGAAGTCACCTACGAGGCCGCTGAAAAGTAGACGCCTCGCTGAAAAAATGTCTTCTCTTCCGAACCGGAAGAGAAGACGTGCTCATCGGTTCGTGGCGTTGGCTAAACGCACTCGACACAGTGTCCGCGGAGCAGAATTTCGGTCACCTCTCCGAGGCGACGGCTCGCCGATTGACTCTCTCTGCTAAGTTCGATTTCCTCGATGCACGTGATGCTTCCGCAATCGATGCAAACGAAATGCGGATGCCGCGAATCAGAGTCGGCAACGATCTCGAATCGCCAAACGTGATCGCCCAACTCGGATCGACGGATTAGATTCGCCCGTACCATGTCGCTCAGGTTGCGGAAGACCGTCGCGCGATCAATCTCGTGCTCGGCCAAATGATCGCAGACCTCTGAGTGCGACAGCGGTCCAGTGGCGATGCGAAGCACCGAGAGAGTCGCCACTCGTGCCCCCGTGGCTCGCAGCCCGGCCGCCTGAATCGTCTCCTTGGCCCACGCACGGTCTGATTTTTCGGCACTCATCCGAGACTTTCTCCCTTTACGTGGTCCACCCAACTTTGGCTGGTCGCCCTTGCCCACATCTTCGCTCAACTCACTGCTTGGACCACCCCGTGGGTCGCAGATCGGCCAGAATCCAAATTCAAGCCGCAACCGACCATTGCCCGTTGATGCAATCATATTGCAAGTGTATCTTCAATACAAATGCAACGGCAATCTCGCTCAGCATCAATCGTCATTTGAGAGTTCTCCATGCTTCGTGAATCCCCAACAGATCGACTGCCGGTGACCGTCCTCAGCGGTTTTCTCGGGGCCGGCAAAACGACCCTGTTGAATCATGTGCTCGCCAACCGCAAAGGGATGCGCGTGGCCGTGATCGTCAACGACATGAGCGAAGTGAACATCGACGCGGCCTTGGTGCGTGACGGCGGCGCCGACCTTTCCCGAACCGAAGAACAGCTCGTCGAGATGACCAATGGCTGTATCTGCTGCACCCTGCGTGAGGATCTGCTGATCGAGGTCGCGCGTCTGGCACACGAAGGCCGATTCGACTACTTGCTGATCGAATCGACGGGGATCAGCGAGCCAATGCCGGTCGCCGAGACGTTCACGTTCGAGGATGAAGAAGGTCACAGCCTTTCGAACATCGCGGAGTTGGACACCATGGTGACGGTGGTCGACGCTGGCAGTTTCAAAAAGGATTTTGCTTCCTGGGATGACCTGGCCACCCGACAGATTGGCGTCAGCGAGGAGGATGAGCGCAACATTGTTGACTTGCTGGTCGATCAAATCGAGTTTGCGAACGTCATCATCATCAACAAAACAGATCTTGTTTCGCCGTATGAGCTCGAGCAGCTCGAACAGATCATTCGACGGCTCAATCCGAATGCCAATCTCTTGCACTCCCGCGAAAGCCGTGTCCCATTGGAGGAAGTTGTCGGAACGGGACGCTTTCAGCTTTGCGAAGCGGAGATGTCACCGGGCTGGTTGGCGGTCCCGCGTGGCGAGGAACAGACGGAAACCGAGGAATACGGTATTAGCCACTTTCTCTACCGACGCGACCGCCCGTTTCATCCCATGCGTCTCGCACAATTGCTCGATGACGAACTCGACGAGGGGCCGTTCGCCGGTGTGCTTCGAAGCAAAGGGCTGATGTGGATCGCGTCACGCAATGATTGGGCGTACGACTGGTCTCAGGCAGGATGTTCGATCCGCCTCGATCCCGCCGGTTTCTGGTGGGCGGCCGCACCAGCGGATGAATGGCCCGAAGACCCGGAGTCGATCGCTGAGATCGAAGCGAAACTCGCTGGCGACCACGGCGATCGTCATCAGGAACTGGTCTTCATCGGCAATGGGATGGACGAAGCACGCGTGACCGGGATACTCGATCGTTGCCTCCTGACCAATGAAGAGTTCGCACTAGGACCTGAGGCGTGGGGAGACCTTCAAGACCCGCTGCCGCCCATCGAAATTGAGACCGAGGACGAAGAGGCGGAGGCGTTGTAGTGAGCGTACAGCCTTTCTTCACTTCGTTGGCCAGCTGCTTCGTGAAAGGACACGAGCCCAACGACCGCCGCTGCGGCAAGCGTGGCTTCAAACCAGCGTCATCCAAGGGAGGTAGCTGATGAACCTGATTTCCAACACAGAGACGTATGATGCGGTCGTGATTGGCGGTGGCGCGGCGGGTGTCGGAGTCTCCGTCGCTTTGCAGCACGCTGGCGTCGAGAATTTTGTCCTGCTTGAGCGAGACACCATCGGTGCTTCCTTCGCGTCATGGCCTGCGGAGACCCGCTTTATCACGCCGTCGTTTCCGACCAATTCGATCGGGATGCTCGACCTGAATTCGATCGCCATCGGCGTCTCACCCGCATTTAGCCTGGAAGTCGAGCACCCGACGGGCGATGAATACGCCTCGCACCTACGCGGTGTGGCGGAGTTCTTTGAGTTGCCGGTGCGGCCGCAAACGGACGTGAAGCGTGTCTCGAAAGTCGGCGAGGATTTTCGCATCGACACTGCGGAGGACACGTTGCGAGCGAAACATGTGATTTGGGCCGCGGGTGAGTTCCAATATCCACGACTCAATGGTTTCAAGGGAAGCGAACTCTGCCGTCACACGGCGACCGTCCCCAGCTATGAAGACCTGGACGGTGATGAGTTCATCATCATCGGTGGCTACGAGAGTGGCGTCGACGCGGCTTATCATTTGTCTTACCGCGATAAACGCGTCAAGCTTTTTGATTCACGTTGTCCCTGGAAGGACGAAAGCTCGGACCCCAGCGTCGCGCTGTCGACCTACTCGCTCGAACGAATGCGTGAAGACTGGTTTGGTGAATTTGTGGAACTGTTCCCACACACTCCCATCAAGGCCGTCACACGCGTCGATGAAGGCTACGAGGTGACCGCGATCGACGGGCGTTGGTTCCGCACCGCAACGCCGCCGCTGCTCGCCGGCGGATTCGAGGGCAGTTGCAAGTTGGTCGCGGACTTGTTCCAACAGCGCGAAGATGGCTTTCCGCTCTTGAGCGAACACGACGAATCGACCACCGTGCCGGGGATGTTCTTGTGTGGTCCCGCCGTGAGACATGACCAACACGTCTTTTGTTTCATCTACAAATACCGCCAACGTTTTGCGGTCGTCGCCAAGGCGATCGCGACCTCGCTTGGGCTCCCCGCCGAGGCGCTGGAACTGTATCGCAAGTGGGGAATGTACCTCGACGATCTCTCGTGCTGCGGGGAGGAGTGCGCGTCGTGTTGACCGAGAACGTGGAAGCATCTGTCGCCACCTCAACCGAACGTGGCATACTCACGAAGGTGCTTCGAGTCGAATGGCTGGGGCAAACGGTCGCCAGTCTTTGTTGGATCGGCAGCGTCCTGGCTTACGGCATCAGTTCCAGCGGTGATTGGCTGCAACTCTGTGCCGCAACGGCATGGCTAATCGCGAATATCGCTTCCGTGCTCAGCACTGAAGGTTGATGCCGGTGCGGGCGACACTTTCACCCGAGAAGAATGGCGTCCGCCAGACGCGAACCGGCCAAGGCTGGTGCGTCCCGCGACCCGTTGCCCGATTCGGGGAAAGACTGATGGGTCAACAGGTTTGGTGTTGGGGGCGGGACGTCGAGCATCCAAATGGCAACCTGCTGATGCAGTTTGGGTTTGAACGCTACCGCGATTCGGAGACGATCGACCGCTCCACGTGCTATCGACTTGATCAAGATCAATTGCACGTCACGCTCTGGGGGTTCGGCATGTTCTTCGGTCAGCGCGAACTGGGTGGTCTTTACCTGGACCGATTCGGGTTTTGCCCAAGCTGGGCCCCCATCGAATCGCTTTCGCTCGCGATTCACTGGCCGGACGAATTGCCCCCGTTCTCAAGGCCGCGAGGCCTCGCGCAGTGGCAGCGGGCTCGACAACTTTGGAAATCAGCACAGTTGTGGATCGCCGAGTATGAATCCTGGGCCACGGGCATCGCCGGTCGCGTCTATCGCCGTGAGTGTGTCGACACTTGGCTGAGACCGTTCGTGCGTGCCGAAAAGATGACGGCAGCGTGGAAGTTCCTCGGTCGACGAGGTTGGGAGGGAGGCGGGAATGCCCCCGGGCAATCACTGAAGCATTACATCATCGCCTGAGGGACACGATGAAACGACTCCCCGTAACCGTGCTCTCCGGATTTCTTGGCGCGGGCAAGACGACACTCCTCAACCATGTCTTGACTAACCGAGCCGGCTTGCGTGCGGCCGTGATCGTCAACGACATGAGCGAGGTCAACATCGATGCTCAACTCGTGGCGGGCGGCGATGCGGCGCTCAGCCGGACCGATGAAAAGCTGATCGAAATGACCAATGGATGCATTTGCTGCACGCTGCGTGAAGACTTGCTTCTTGAAGTCGCAAAGCTCGCCCGAGAGGGTCGCTTCGACTATTTGCTTATCGAGTCGACCGGCATTTCGGAACCCGCTCCGGTCGCGGACACGTTCACGTTTGCGGTCGGAGATGGAATCGCTCTCTCGGAGATCGCTGAACTTGACACAATGGTGACGGTCGTCGACGCCGCAAACTTTCTTGACGATTTGCGTGTCGGAAAGGACCTGCACAGCGTGGGGCAAGCGGCCGACGAAGAGGACCCTCGGACGGTCGCGGACTTGCTCACCGAGCAAGTCGAATTCGCAAACGTGATCCTGCTGAACAAGACCGACTTGGTGGAAGAGGAACGTCTCGGCGAGATCGAAGCCTTTATCGAACAGCTCAATCCACACGCACTGAAGATCCGGTCGTCGTTTGGCAAAATTGACCCGACGAGGATCATGGGAACCGGAAGGTTTGACTTCGAAGTCGCCAAACAGAGTAAGGGTTGGCAACTAACGCTTCGCGGGGACGGTGCCAGCGAAGTCGAAGAGTACGGCGTCAATAGCTTTGTCTATCGGGCGAGACGACCGTTCCATCCGCAACGTTTTTTTGATCGGCTCAGCCAAGATTGGAATGGCGTGTTGCGGAGCAAGGGATTCTTTTGGCTGGCCAGTCGTCTGGAGAAGATCGGCGTTTGGTCTCAAGCGGGCCGAGTCGCAAGACTCGACTTTGGTGGGTTTTGGTGGGCCGCCATTCCCAAGTCACACTGGCCCGATGTCGAAGCGATACGTCGAGAGATTGATCAACGCTGGCATCCCGAGGTCGGGGACTGCCGGCAGGAAATGGTCTTCATCGGAATCGGGATGGACGAAATCGCGATCTACGATTCACTTCAGGAATGCTTGCTCACGGATGAGGAATTCGCGTTGGGAATGGAGGCTTGGCAAGACTTCTCAGACCCCTTCCCGAATTGGAACATCGCCATCGAAGATGTTCTTGCCGCGTACGACCCGGCGAACGCGAGTTGACCAACGACGCGAAGGGCGATTCCGCCGGTCGTGATTCAAGCGATCGATAACATGACGGCGCGCAGGTGCCTAACGAACTCGCGAGCTGCTAGTACAAGAACGCAGTCGTTGAAAAGCGGACGGGCTGGAGAGCGTTTTGCAAAATGACGCCCGCATCGGAAAGTGACTCACGCAGAGTCGAGTATGCCGGTTCGGTGCTTCGCTCACTTGTGTTCGGCGTCGCACGTTCTGCTGCGTTTCGCCCCGCGTGATCTGCTCAGCAGTGTCTGCCGTGGCCTCGCTCGCTATCGGGTGGCCTGACGCCAGCCGCTGGCCGCAAATCGGACGCGCCCGGATCAATGGCGGCTAGAATCAGGCCCCCGCCTTCCTCGGAATCCAGCATGACGCCGCCGGACAACCAACTCGGAGTTTCCGAGACGTTCGAATTCCAGTTCCAGCGAACGATCCTCCCGTTCGGTGTCATCTGCACGCTAGTCGCGGCGCCGATCGTATGGGTCACGTATGAAGGGAACGCGGTCACACTCGCGGTCTACCTGCTGTGTCTTTCGGGTGTCTTTTTCACGATGCACCGAGTCGCGATCCCGAAGATTCGGCGTGGCGTCGAAATCGACGTTTCCGCGTTCATCATCTTTCTCGGCGCGATGATCGGTCATTGGATCGGCGCGACCGGACCAATGACCGACTCCGTCGTCAGTAGCAGCATGATTCTGGTACTGGGTAGCTTTGCGTTCGCTTCGTCGACGGCTTACTTCGTCTTCGTTCTCGTCGCTCTTTTTGGACAACTCGGCACGAGACTTCTTTGCGGCTTGAACGTCGACTTCAACTATCAGAACTACCTGATCCTTGGTCCGACGTACGCGTTGATCGCGCGTGTGAGTGTCGTGCAACTACGGGCGGCGGCGGTCCGCGCCCAAGGGCTGTTGCACGCGAAGATTGACGAATTGAGATTGGAGAAGTCGCTTCGCGAGGAAACGGAAAAGCAGTTGGTTCAGGCACAGAAAATGGAAGGTCTGGGCCTGCTTGCGGCCGGCGTTGCACACGACTTCAACAATCACCTGCAAGCGATCAGCTCGCTCACGAGTCTGATGGACATGGGCAAGCGTGATGCGAATTACCCGAAGTTGGTTCTCGATGTGACTCGCGACGCGGCGGAGATCTGTCGGCAAATGCTCGCTTACGCCGGTCGAACACAAGACGTGCAAACCGTGTTTGACTTGGCCGCCGCCGCCACCGAAATGCGTCCCATCCTGCACGCCGGGGTGCCCAAAGAGATCGAACTGAGTTACGAGATCTTTCCCGAACCCCTGTACATCCAAGCGAACCGGACATCGATCCAGCAGTGCCTGACTAATCTCGTCCGCAACTCACAGGAGTCCATCGACGGTCCGGGCGGACGCGTGGTCGTGAAGGTCAGCCGCTTCGTCGGTCGCGAACCGGGCGACTGGAGCGTGTTCGGCGATCTCACGCGGGATGCGCAGTTTGCTGGAGGCCAACGCGATGTGGTGGTGATCGAGGTCGCCGACAACGGTTGCGGGATGAACGCCGACACGATGCGATGCGCTTTCGATCCGTACTTTACGACGAAAGAGGAGGGGCACGGGTTTGGGCTCGCAACGACGCTTGGGATCGTGCGCAGCTGTGGCGGCGTCATCCACTGTAGCTCGAGCGTCGGGTCCGGTACCCGCATTCAGATTCTGCTGAATGGGAGCCGCGAACCGAACGTCGATCCCCCAAAACCAATGGTCGTCCAATCGGAACACCGGGATCTCAAGCGAATCCTTCTCGTCGAAGATGAAGAGATGGTCCGAGAAGCGACGGGTGCGCTACTGGAGCACGTCGGCTATGAAGTCGACTGTGCCGCATCGGCCGACGAGGCCCTTCGCTTGATTCGTGCCGATCCCGGCGGATACGACGTCTTGCTGTTGGACTACTCGATGCCGGGCATGAACGGTTTGCACCTGCTTGAGAGAATTCGTGGCGAGGGGCACAACATGCTGACGGTGCTGTATAGCGGATACGCGGAGGAGTCGATCGAGCAGCACCACGGCGTCCGCCCCGACGCCTTCCTCACCAAGCCGATTCGTACCGATGAGCTGATTCGAGTCTTCGATTCCCTCCAAGTCCGCGACGCATCCCAATCGCGATTTGCATGACACTTTGTCGCGTTTTTCAGTGCGTGGGCCAATGTCGGGGCACGGTTTGCGAAAAGAGCCCGGCGAACGAAGGGCGCTCACTTCTCGGATTGAGTTGCCCGACTACCATGACACCACCTCCGTTTTGAACTCACTTCATCGCGTGGCAAATGCACTTCTACCGAACGAACAACTTGACGTGGTCTTTGCTTCTGATCCTCTTCCCGGCGCTGAGCAGTTCCCTCTCGGCTCAGGTCAAGCCTTCGGCGGGGATGCTTCGCTATCCGGATGTCAGCGCTGAAAAGATCGTTTTCAGCTACGCCGACGATCTCTGGATCGTTGAGAAGTCGGGAGGCCTGGCGTCGCCGCTGGCCAGCCCCAAGGGAGCGGAGCAGTTTCCGCGTTTCAGTCCCGACGGGCAAAGCATCGCCTTTGTTGGAAACTACGACGGCGGGACCGATCTGTACCAAATCTCCGTCAATGGAGGTGTCGCTCAGCGAGCGACGTTCCACCCGGCATCTGAGTCGCTGTGCGATTGGCACCCCGACGGCAAAACGTTGGTGTACTCAACCAATGGCTTCGCCGGCCTCGGCCGCCAAGCACAACTGTTCACGATCTCGCACACCAAGCCCGTTCCGAGTCAGCTACCGGTTCCCTACGGCACGAATGGAGCGATTAGCCCCGACGGAGAATGGCTCGCTTACACGCCATACAGCCGAGACGCACGGACTTGGAAGCGTTATCGCGGCGGGATGGCCTCCGACATCTGGCTCTTCAATCTTAAGAACAAAACGTCAAAACAGATCACGGACTTTGAAGGCACTGATACGCTACCGATGTGGCATGGCAAGATCGTCTACTACCTGTCCGACGCCGGTGCCGAGCATCGACTCAACATCTGGTCGTACAACACCGAATCGGGTGAACGCGAACAGATCACCAAGTTCGCCGACGATGACTGCAAGTGGCCGGCAATCGGGCCCGGGACGGATGGGGAAGGAGAAATCGTCCTCTCCAACGGTGCGGACCTCTATGTGCTGAATCTCAAGTCGAAGGACGCCAAGTCGGTCGCCGTCACGATCCCCGGCGACCGACCCAAGCTGCGACGGCAAAAAATTGACGCCGCGGATTTCATTGGCTCTGCGGACGTCTCTCCAAAAGGCAAGCGGGTCGTCGTGGCGGCACGCGGCGATCTCTGGACGCTACCGGTGAAGAACGGCTCACCGCGAAATCTGACCAAATCCGCGAAGTCACGCGAACGCTACCCGATGTGGAGCGGCGATGGTCGCTGGGTTGCCTATTTCGGTGATGCGACGGGCGAATTCGAACTCTATGTGACGCAGTCCGACGGACGTGGCGAAACACGCCAGCTAACCAAGGACGGCGATTGCTTTCGCTACCCCGGTGGTTGGTCACCCGACTCGAAACACCTCACCTACACCGACAAGACCGGGTCACTTTATCTCTACACGCTCGAGTCCCAGAAAACGATCAAAGTGGATGTGCATCCCTTTGCCGATCCGATCAGCGCGTCCTGGTCGCATGACTCCAAATGGCTTTGCTACTCCAAGGGCCTCGACGCTCGAATCCCGACCGAATGCCTCTGGGTTTACAACGTCGAAGACGGAACGCGAAAGCGCCTAACGTCCGGTTTCTTTAACGACACCAGTCCTGTGTTCGATAAGAAAGGCGAATACATCTACTTCACGAGCAACCGTGCCTTCAACCGCCCCAGCTATGAGGACGTCGGCACCACGTTCATCTACTCCGACACCGAGGTCTTGATGGCGATGCCGCTGCGGACCGACGTGAAGTACCCGATGATGCCCAAGAGTGACGAAGTGGAATGGGAGGAGGAAGAAAAGGACGACAAAGACGACGAAGCCGAGGACGACGAGGAGGAAGAAGAGCCGGAAGGTGAGTCGACCGAAGAAACCGAAAACGATGGTGCCGCGACGGAAGATCCGGTGAGCGGCTCCTGGTCCATCACGCTCGATTTCGATGGCATTCCGGCCCCCGCACGCTCTGCGACCTTCGATCTCACGCTCGCCGACGACGGCAGCGTTACCGGCTCGGTGAACTTCATGGGGCTCTCTACCGAACTCATCAACGGAAAATTTGACGCCTCATCAGGTGAACTCACCTTCGGCGCGAAGACGCCCGACGGCGAGACGGCGTCGGTTACGGCAACGATCAAGGACGACAAGATCGAGGGGGCTGCCGAAGTCGGCGGCCAGTCAATCCCCTTCAGCGGCTCGCGGACCGAAGTTGATAGTGACGAAGCCGACGAAGAAGACGATGACAAGCAGTCGTCTGATGGAAAAGACAAAGGAAAGGCCAAGGACAAAGAAGAGCCGTTGAAGATCGACTTCGACGGGATCGAAGAACGCGCCTTCCAACTCCCCGTCGGCCAGGGCAGTTTCGGCAGCCTGATGGTCAACAACAAGAACCAACTGGTCTATGGGACTCGTTCCGATGACGGTTCGTCGATCAAGGTGATCGACATCCATGCAGACAAGGTCGAGTCCAAAACGGTCGTTAGCGGAACAAGCAGTTTTGGCTACAGCGCCGATCTGACCAAACTATTGATCACTCAAGGGAAACGTATCTCCGTGATCGATTCCGCCCCGGGCCAGAAGCTTAGCGGCAATGTCAAAACCGAAGGCATGCAAATCTATGTTTCGCCACGAGATGAATGGGAACAGATCTTCTGGGAAGCCTGGCGTCTCGAGCGAGACTATTTCTATGATCCGCAGATGCATGGCGTCGACTGGAAGGCCGTTGGCGACCACTACGCCGCGATGCTCGATGATTGCGTTTCCCGTAGCGACGTCTCCTTCCTCATTCGCGAGATGATCTCCGAACTGAACGTCGGACATGCCTACTACCGTGAGGGCTCGGGAGGCGAGTCGGGACCCGGCAGCAGTGTCGGCTTGCTCGGTTGTGCCTTCGTCGTCGATGGCGAGTTCATCAAACTCGGACCGTTCTATCGAGGTTCCGCTTGGGACTCCGATGCACGCAGCCCACTCGCCAGCCATGGCGTAGAATCGGGTCACTACCTTCTGGAAGTCAACGGTACTCCGTTGAAATCCGACGTGAATCCGTACTCGGTCTTCGAAGGCCTTCGGGGCCAAACCGTCGAGTTGACCGTGAGCGAGGACACGACGCTGGACGACGACGACAAGCGGGTTCTATTCAAACCTATCAGCAGCGACTCGAACCTTCGGTTCCGAGGTTGGATCGAAGCGAAGCGAAAGCATGTCGAAGAGAAGACCAAGGGACGCGTGGGTTACATCTACGTCGTCAACACGGGCATCCCCGGTCAGAACGACCTCGTTCGGCAACTTTATGGCCAAATGAACAAAGACGCGTTGATCATCGATGACCGCTGGAATGGCGGTGGTCAGATCCCAACGCGTTTCATTGAACTGCTCAACCGTCCCGTCATGAACTACTGGGCTCGACGAGACGGCCGCGATTGGTCGTGGCCACCAGATTCGCACTTCGGACCAAAGTGCATGTTGATCAACGGCCTGGCC
Organism: Planctomycetota bacterium; assembly: GCA_038520195.1. Classification (GTDB taxonomy): domain Bacteria; phylum Planctomycetota; class Planctomycetia; order Pirellulales; family Pirellulaceae; genus Stieleria. Next base: position 483 of record JBCBLJ010000159.1, on the reverse strand, counting down.
GGATCCGGTGGCGACATGTTTCCCGCTCTTTTCCGTCAAAACAAACTGGGGAAATTGATCGGTCAGAGGACATGGGGCGGATTGGTCGGAATCACCGGCGGACCGTCGCTCCTGGATGGTGCAAGCGTGACCGCGCCGTCCTTCGCCTACTACGAGACCGATGGCACGTGGGGTATCGAAGGCCACGGCGTCGATCCGGACATCGAAGTGATCGACGACCCCGCAAAAATGACGGACGGGGGAGACCCGCAACTCGATGCCGCGATCGATCTGATGCTCAAGGAACTGGAGACGTCCGCGTACAAGGCGCCGAAGCGACCCGCGTACCCCGACCGCAGCCGGTTCGGACTCGCCCCTGACGACAAGTGATTCATCGCGAGCAACCGAATGATCGAATCAAGCCGCCTCGTTCTGAGGCGGCGATTTTGCGAAATGTCGGACATCGAGGGTGCTTGCGATGAATCACTTGTCGTCAGGGGCGAG
>JBCBLJ010000727.1:0-4300 GCA_038520195.1 Planctomycetota bacterium | reverse complement strand
CGAGTACGACTGGTGGAGTTTTGAAGGCCAAGCCGGGGACCGGGTGGACGTTTGGGCACAGCAGCTGATTGGCCGTCGGCCTTCGATCGAGCTGTTCCGCCTCAACGATGCTGGAGACGGCGTGCAGTCACTTCGAAGTGATGGCCGCAACGACAACGGAGATGGCCCGGACAACGATGCGTACATCAGCGGCTATGAACTCCCGACGACAACGACGTACTTCGTTCGGATGGGTAAGTACTACTGGGACGACGGCCCGGCCGACTATGACCTAAGGGTGAACGTCGCGCGCGGCATCGACCTCGAAACCGATGCCAACTACGCCAATGATGGGATCAGCGGTGCGGACGTGGTCTCTCGAAGTGTAGACGGCGATACTGTCTCGATTGTTGTTGGTGGAACCATCATGCGTGGCGAGGGCAGCAACGTCGACGAAGACTTTTTCAACATCGGCAATGTTGATTCAGCCCAGACGATCCTCGCTCGCGTCCGTCTTCCTGACTACAGCACGCTTGTGCCGGTGCTGGAAATTCGCAACTCGAATAATGAGGTCATATCGCTAAGCCCTAACCCGGTCGACGCGAACGTGGTCCGCGCTGACATTTCGGATACAGGGACGTATTACGTCGATGTGGTCGGTTTCGAAGGAGAGGGACCCGACGCTGGATACGTTGTGGATGTATCCATTCAGCCAACGGCATCACTCGACTTTGCTGATCTGTCGGTCTCGCAGTTCACAATCTCGGATGCCTCACTCCAAAGTGGCCAGGCTGTACAAGTTGACTGGACCGTTGGGAACTTTGGCGCTGTCGATACCCAGGGCAGCCAATGGACCGATCGAATCGTCTTGAGCATCAACGATCAATTTGGCGATGGAGACGACATCATTCTTGCCAATGTGGCACACGATGGGGCGCTGCCGGTGGGCGAAACATACGCTGGAACTGCGTCGGTCCAGATTCCTGTCGGAGTTTCGGGGCAATATCAACTGTTAGTCAAAACCGACGTCACGGATCAGATCGCCGAGTTTCTCTTCGAGGACAACAACGTCCGCTCGCTGGCCGAAACGTTAGAGATCGAATTGACTCCCTACGCAGACCTTCGCGTCTCAGATGTAGTCGCAGCCCCAGACCCTGGTTTTGTTGGCGAGCAAGCGACGGTCACTTGGGTTGTTGCAAATGCCGGAAACGCGGTGACTGGAGATGGTACTCCTGGAGGAAATGTCACGGGCTGGACCGATCGTGTATTCGTTTCGGCGGACGAAGTCTTCGGCGACGGTAACGACACCCTCATTGCAGAGGTCCCGCGAACCGAATCGCTTGCTTCGGGAAGCAGTTACTCTGGGATTTGGACAGGAGACATTCCCTCAGGTCTTTCAGGTGAGTACTTTTGGTTTGTTCAGGCGGACAGCGTTGATGACGTGTATGAACATGACAACGTCGAACCGAATACTGCGTCCACATCAGCATCGATACTCATCGCGCCCTCGCGATACGCAGATTTGGTCCCAACCGTTAGTTCAGCGCCGACTAATGCTACGAGCGGCCAATCTGTGGATGTCACATGGTCGACGCGGAACGATGGTGTTCGCGCAACATCTGGATCCTGGGTCGACCGAATTTACCTTTCGGCAGACGGCGTTCTTAGCAGTGAGGATGTGTTGTTAGCTTCGTCAAGTTCAAGCCAGTCATTGGAAATTGACGCAATCGGAAATTTCTCCGAATCCGTGGTGCTCCCCGAACGGATCGAAGGTGAGTACTTCATCATCGTCCATGTGAACTCGAATTCCAACGAATTTGAATTCCTATTCGATAATAACAATACCATCGCATCCGATTCACTTCAGATCATTCGGCGTCCAGAATCTGATTTAATACCAACGATAGTTGATGTTTCTCCAGCAGTGACAAGTGGTTCCCCATTCGACATTACATTCTCCGTTTCAAACACCGGCGAGGGAGATACGGTGACGAACTGGCAAGATCTCGTAGTGCTCTCATCCGATGCAGAATATGATGCGACGGATGTCCCGCTTGGGATTTTCACAAGCCCGAGCGAATCATTGCCGCTCAACGCCGGGGGCGGGGCCTACACGATGACGCATCCGCTTACTCTCCCAGAGAGTATCAGTGAAGGAAGCTACTACCTGTTAGTAGTTGCCGACGCAGGCGACGAAGAACTGGAGAGCAACGAGGAAAACAACGTGATTTCTTCGAGCCCAGTCGAGGTTGTGGAACCGCGTTTCCCGGACCTAATTGTTCCGTCCGTTTCGATTTTGGCTCCTTCAATCATTGAAGCTGGCAGCAGCTTCAGCCTCACTTGGACAGTCGAAAACCGAGGCGTCGAGACGGCAACTGGTCCTTGGGAAGAGAGGGTCTATCTGTCTAACAATCCGTCCGGCACGAATTTGCAATTACTTGGTTCTTTCCGATTCGAAGATAGCTTGGCTGCAAACGCTGCGGGATTGGTACGGCAAAGTGATTTCATTCTGCCTTTGACTGGCCATGCGGGAGATGTTCACTTTGTTGTGGAGGTAGATGCCTCTCAACGTGTGATCGAGAGCGATGAAGCGAACGGATTCGTTGCTGCGACGCGTACTTCAGTCCCGCTAAATCTTTCGATTTCTACCAACGCGGATCAACGAATTGAAGGGCAGGCTCCCGCTAGGGTCATTGTTTCACGAAACGGCGATGTAGCGTCGCCATTGACTGTCGATCTATCGCCCGATGTGACAGCACAGTTCGACTTTCCCGAGCAGGTGACGATTCCAGCGGGCCAATATAGCGCGAGATTCGAAGCGGTCGCGCTGGCGGATGGGATCGTCGACGGGGACCAAAACGTCACGATATCTGCATCGGCAGCGGGTTACCCGCCTACCGACCTTTTGTTGACCGCGATTGACGTCGATGTCACAACACTTAGCTTGGACTTCGGATTCGGATCGCTTGATGAAGGTGAAACCGGCACGGCGACCGTTGCTCACAATGGACCTACAACAAATGACGTTGTAGTCGTGATTGGAGCGAGTCCTCAGGTTGAACTGACGCACCCTATCAGCATTGTAATCCCTTCAGGGCAATCGTCAGCGACGTTTGACGTGACCGCCGTTGATGATGATCAACTTGAAGGCGACGACTTAGTTACACGTTCATTAACAGCTCCTGGGTTCCGCGGCGCAGTCGAGTCTGTGCAGGTGAATTCCAGTGATGCTCCGGCCGTGACGCTAACTCTTCCAGCCGAAATCGTCGAGGGTACGCAGGCTGGTGCAGATTTCGGTAGCGTCACACTGGATGTAGTTCAGCCTCGTGATGTGACACTTCTGCTCACGTCATCGGACCCGTCAAGTCTGTTTGTTTTGCCAAACGTTACGATTCCAAGCGGATCGAACTCGGCGACGTTCGCACTGTTCAGTAACGATGACACGGCGCTAAACGGCACCAGAGCGGTGGAGGTTTCGGCTGTCGCCGTACCATCGGATGGAGGGCCGGCACTTGAGTTCATTCTCGCGACCGCGACATCGTCGGTTCTTGACAACGACGGCCCGACTCTTACGGTCGCGTTTGACCGAAACACAGTCGCTGAATATGGAACGGCGACTGCCTCCGTCTACCGCAATACGCCAACGGATGATGCATTAAGCGTCAATCTTTCGACCGATCATCCGTCTGAGTTACAGATTCCTGCGAGTGTTATCATTCCCGCTGGCGCAAACTCCGCATCGTTTACGGTATCCGGCGTTGCTGATGGAGTTGCAGACGGTGACCAAAGGACAACTCTGTCGGCAACCAAAGATCAGTTCCAGGCCGGCATCGCCTCCATCATCGTTGCCGATATCGACCAGGCGGACTTGCTCGCCACAGAGTTGTCCGCGCCAACCGCTGGGACTATCGGAGAAACGGTCGACGTTGAATGGCGCGTCAGCAATGATGGTGTTGCCCCTGCCCGGGGTCAATGGACGGAACGGTTGTTCTGGTCGGCGGACCCAACGGTTGGAAACGATATATTGACGGACAGTTTCCAATTTGAAGGGCCTCTTGGGTTTGGGCAGTTCTACAACCGGTCTGCGAGCATCCCCATTCCGTCTTTACCTGGTCAGTACTATTTGGTCGTCCAGGCTGATGCGGACAATGCGGTTCGCGAAGTACTTGAGACAAACAACTATGTTGTTTCATCAATACCAACCATCATCACCGCACCCTATACAGCCACTGTGTCAACTGACGTTGAATCGGCTCCTGTTGGGACTTCGGTTTTGCTGACTGGTTCTGCAATGAACACAGACGGTTCAGCAGCAGTGTCT
>JBCBLJ010001070.1:0-2269 GCA_038520195.1 Planctomycetota bacterium | reverse complement strand
TCTCCGCTTCGCAAAAAAAGAAACCTTTCCCGGCATCGGCGACGGGAAAGGTTCCGTAGGTGGTAGTCCCCTAGTGTCGCCAGTCTGAAACCCCATGTAAAGATCGGAACGGGCTTCATCTGGGGGTTTCAGACTGGCGACACTAGGGGACTACCACCTACGGAACCTTTCCCGTCGCCGATGCCGGGAAAGGTTTCTTTTTTTGCGAAGCGGAGAATGAGATGGTTGAATCGGTACCAATGAGCCGCGAGAGCTATAACAAGACCAAAGCGGACATCGACCACCTTGAGAACGAAGTGATGCCGGAGATCGCCAACAAAATCGCGGAAGCCCGCGAGGAGGGCGATTTGAAGGAGAATGCCGAGTATCACGCGCAGCGCGAAGCACAGGGGCAAACCCAGGCGAAGATCAATCGATTGAAAGATCGGATCGCTCGTGCCGTGATCGTCGATATGTCGGAACTTCCGCGTGACGAAGTCGTCTTCGGCTGCACCGTCACCGTTGAGGATCAAGACGACGGAATGGAAGAGGTTTTCACGTTCGTCGGAGCGGGTGATGAAGACTACGCCACCGGAAAAATCCTTGTGACCAGTCCAGTCGGTCAGGGGCTCCTCGGGAAAAAGGTCAACGAAGTCGCCGAGATCGAGGTTCCGGCGGGTGTCATGCGGCTGAAAGTCCTAAAGATCGAATTCGACGATTAGACGCGGCCTCACGTCTCGCATCGCTCCTGGCCGCGATCTTACAATTTGCCCATGAGTGATGATGAAAAAAGTGAAATCCCGGGCGCGGATGATTCTGCTACCGAGCGGGCGGCCGAAGATGAAGGCCCCGGTTGTCTCCCCGCGATCCTTGCCGCCAGCGTTTTACTTGGCATCTTCAGTCTCGTGATCTGCGCCGGTGGTACCTGGTACATCTACCAACATCGTGAGGTCATCGCCTTTCAATCGCTGCGCGAAGGTTTCATCCCGGGGCTCGAGCAAAGCTTCTTGGAACCCGAGGAGAAAGCGGAGACCGTCAAGCTGCTCGATGATCTCTGCGATGAGATCGAGCGTGGCAACGTCGAATCGTCGCAGGCTTCTGCCGCGATGGAACGCATCACCGCCTTGCCGATGTTTGAGTGGGGCTTGGTGCGAGCGGTGGAGGCTTTCGCACGGGCGAAACCCGACGAATTTTCCGATGACGACCTAATGCAATTTCGTCGAATCCGGCGCGGCGCCGAACTCGGGAAACTGCGAAGCATTGACTTCAGGCATATCCTGGAAACGGTCACTCAAGCGGAACGGTCGTTTTCTCAAATGGCTCTCATCGAACCACTTCAGCTAGATGCTGTCCAGCAGGTTGTCGAACGAGCTCGGAAAATGGCGGATCGATCTCAAGTCGCCGCCGACCCGCAGTCCGACCCGACCTTGGATACGATCCTGCGACGGCAAATCGAAACCGGACTTGAGAAAGGCGGCTTTTAGGCGTGGACCGCCCCGCGATGGGATTTGGCGAATCTCGGAGCCACTTCGAACCTAGCCAATGCAGACATCGGAACACCGCATAGGAATACAACGTGGCGACTCAGAAAGTAGTAGTGGTTGGGGCTGGCCCCGGAGGACTCGCCGCGGCCATGCAATTGGCCCACGCCGGATATGACGTCACGGTGCTCGAACGACGTGACCGACCCGGTGGGCGCACGTCCGCGATCGAAGCGGAAGGGTATCGATTTGATTGCGGGCCGACCTTCTTTCTCTATCCTCGCGTCCTGAAAGAGATCTTCGCGAGCGTCGGTTACGACCTCATGAAAGAAGTTCCGATGGAACGTCTGGACCCACAGTACCGATTAACGTTCGGCGGAGGCGGGCAGCTGGACTGCACGCCCGACATGGATGAGATGGATCGGCAGATCCGCGAGCTTTGTCCGGCGGACGAGGGTGCGCTTCGTCGCTACATGAACGACAATCGGGTTAAGCTGGAAAAGTTTCGACCGATCCTCGAGTCGCCGTTTTCGTCGATCATGGACCTCATGCGTCCGTCGCTTCTTGGAGCGGCGCCGCATGTGCATCCCTTCCGGTCACTCGGTCAAGAACTTGGGCGATACTTTTCCGATCCACGACTGGTCATCGCTTTCGCGTTTCAGTCGAAGTACCTGGGCATGTCACCGTTTAATTGCCCGAGCCTCTTTAGCATCCTTTCGTTCCTCGAGTATGAGCATGGCGTCTGGCATCCGATCGGCGGTTGCAGTCGCGTGAGTGAACGGATGGCCGAAATCGCCGAGGAGCTTGGC
>JBCBLJ010000563.1:0-5667 GCA_038520195.1 Planctomycetota bacterium | reverse complement strand
GCTTCCGGCAACGGACTTCCGACGTAGTCCATCGCTTGGACGAGTCGATTGACGGCCGCCAAGAGCGGTTGTGCGTCCACCTTCCTGGCTGGCATCTTCCTTACCGTGAAGACAGATGCCCAGGAGGAATTCCCGTCGGTCAAGAAGGTGGACGCACAACCGCTCTTGGCGGCCGTCAATCGACTCGTCCAAGCGATGGACTACGTCGGAAGTCCGTTGCCGGAAGCCGTCGTCGCCGATCTTCGGCAGCTTCGCCCGGGAGATGACGAATCGGTTACCGCTCGCGTCCAGGACGCTCTCGACCCATTGTGTCTTGCTGGCGTGACGATTAATGAATCCGGTGCACCCGATGTGATCGCTGGCAACGCGAATCGATTGCTGCTTGAACAGGGCTGGCGAACGTTTTTGATCAAAGTCGTAAACCAACCGGGTGTCACGCGACGCTTGTTGGTTGAAAGCCCAAACGCACGACCACTGCCGCATTCACCTGCGGGCGAGGTCAAGTCCCGCTGGATGCAACTGTCGTCTTACGAAGGGCGCCCCATGGCGGCGAACCTGAGTGGTCTTCCGCTTGAGTACCGTATTGTTCAAATCTACAGCCGTGACTTAGGCCCAAAGAATGCGATCCTTGAGTTCACCGTAAGCAACAAGGCCGGAGATGATGGGGCCCTGATTCGTGAATGGCGATTCGAAGAGGGGACCGACGGCTGGAACGCGATGAACCAGATCGAAATGGAGTCGCGCGACGGTTCTTTGCACGTCACCTCCTCCGGCGAAGACCCGTTTATGGGCGCGGAAATCGTTGCCCGAGGCGGACCGATGTTGCTCCGGTTTTGGGCCAAGGCGGAGACCGACGGCATCGGTCAGGTTTTCTGGTGGACCAAAGATCGCCCTCAGGCGACCGGCGACCGGCAGACCAATTTTCTGATCGAACCTGGCGAAGAACGGCTGTATGAAGTCCCGTTCGGCGTTGACGGCGAATTGGCGGGCGTGAGAATCGACCCGTTGGTAAAGCCGGGGAAAATCCGCATCGACTGGATCGACCTGTACTCTTCGCTTCGGACCGACAACTGGGCGAGGCTTCCGTTGTCGTTTGATTGCGAACCGGCGACCCGCGTGACTCTCCGAGTCTTTGATGACGAAGGACTTCCCGCGTTCGCTCGCTTTGAGATTCGCGACGACAAAGGGCGAATCTATCCGGCCCAGTCCAAGCGTTTGGCCCCCGACTTCTTCTTCCAGCGGCACATCTATCGCGGCGATGGCGAAGCGGTTTCCTTGCCCCCAGGCAACTACCGCGTGATCTGTTCGCGTGGTCCCGAGACGATCCCGCAGACACAACAATTGACCGTTGGCGACGTACCGACAACGCTCGTTTACAAAGTTGAGCGATGGACGGATCCTTCCAAGTCCGGGTGGTGGTCTGGCGATCATCACATTCATGCGGCCGGTTGCTTGCACTACAACAGTCCCACTGAAGGTGTGAAACCCGGCGACATGATCCGCCACATTATGGGAGAAGACCTCAAAGTTGGTTGTTGCCTGACGTGGGGACCCTGCTTTGATTTTCAAAAGCGTTTCTTCACCGGCGAAGTCGCCCAGCAATCACGCTACCCGTACACGCTTCGCTACGACGTCGAGGTTTCCGGATTTGGCTCACACTCTTCGGGCCACTTGAATCTGCTGAACCTCAAGAAACAGATCTACCCGGGCGGCGAATCAAAGGATCATTGGCCGACGTTAGGCTTGAACACGCTTCGCTGGGCGAAACGCCAGGGGGCCATTTGTGGTCCCGCGCACTCCGCGGCGGGACTGACCGCGTTTGTCGGTCGATTGCCAAACACCATTGGTAAAGACGGCCCCAACAGTTTGCCGAACTTTCAGATTCCGGCGTTCGATGGCATCGGTGCCAATGAATTCATCGTCGACGTGACGCATCGAGTCCCCGGCCCAGAAGGCACGCCAGTCCCCGCCGTCGACTTTATCTCCACGATGAATACTCCGCGTGTGGCGGAGCTCAACATGTGGTACCACGTTTTGAACTGCGGTTTTCGAGTTTCGGCCAGCGGCGAGACAGATTTCCCGTGCATGAGCGGCGAGCGTGTTGGTATCGGACGCGTTTACGCGAAAGTCGACGGCGCTCTCACGTTCGACAAATGGGTCGAGTCGATTGGCAATGGTCGCAGCTACGTTAGCGACGGTTACTGCCATTTGCTTGATTTTTCCGCCGATGGTTCCGGCAGTTCCGGCAGCACTCAAGTGGGTGTCGATCAAAGCGAAATGAGACTCGATGGCGGGCGTGAGATCGACTTCACCGTCGAAGCTGCCGCACGCATTCAGGGGAAAACCGAGGTCAATGTGGAACTGGTGGTCAACGGCTATCCGGTTGCCCAACAAACGATGAAAGCCGACGGGACCACACGCACCGTCCGATTCTCTCAGCCGATCGAACGCAGCAGTTGGGTAACCATCCGCGTGTTTCCGCACGCTCACTCCAACCCGATCTATGTCGTCGTTGACGACAAGCCCATTCGGGGCACGATCGACAGTGCGCGATGGTGCCTCGCAGGCGTCGAACAGTGCTGGGCCTCCAAGCAAAACACCTATGCCGCGGCAGAGCAAGAGGACGCCGTGGAAGCCTACGAACATGCTCGCAAAGTTTACGCGAACTTGATCAGCGAACACACGCACGAATAGACGTGGATTCTCTCGGTCGTCCCTTGGGACCGACAACAGGGTGCCCGTACGCCTTCCGCCACCAGCGTTGTCGCACACTGCCTACGTCGCCAATCTGGGTTCATTCGATCAGCCAGAATTACCAAGCGTCGGAAGCATCTTCGCGAATGACGGCGAGTGGGCGGCCGGCGTGGTCAATCATCAACCAACGCCCACCTTCCCACCAAACCGGACCGTCGTCGGCAGTGTGCTGCGTGCCTCCGTAGTGGACAATCGAAAACTCACTCTCGGCCTCGCGAACCTCATTGAAATGAGTGGGCGTGACGAGCTTGCCATCGCGGTTGATGTACCCCCAACGCCCCTCAGCTACCGAAACCCCGGCGAGACCATTGCTGAATGACTGAGCTTGCTCGAATCGAGGCTGGACCACGAAACTCCCCGTTGAATCCACAAACCCGGCGCGTTTGTTATCGAAGACCGCGGCCAACCCCTCCGAAAACTCTTCGCCATATCCATCCACCGTAAACTCGATGGAGCCCTTTGCGTCGACATAATCGGTTGTCGGATCGTCCTTGAATGAGTGAACGTTGATGAGTCCCTCCGCGAATTGATTGCTAAGTCCAAAGCGAGAGAATTGGATCTCTCCGTTACGATCGATCAGGTCCCTGCCGACACTCGCGTACCCTTCGTGAAAACCCCAGCCCCGTCGGTCGAAGGTACATGCAATGATGGGCCTCCCATCTCGGTCGATGTAGCCCGTTTTCCCTCCCTCCATGAACCCGGGGAATTCAAGCCTGGCACCGACATTTACGCGCGCGAGAGACTCGGAGAACGCATCCACGTCATCGTACTGCGGCTCCAACAGCACCGTTCCTTGAAGGTCGCAAAGCCCCCATTTTCCATCAACTTGGTACCAGACGCGATCCACATCGGCACGGAAGTAGGTGCTGGCTTCTGCCGGTACGACGCCAACAACCACTCCGGTTTCGTTGATGATCGTCCCGCGTCCCTTGTGGCGACACAGCGCGTAGCCACCGCTGAAATCATCCGCCCATTGATACGAGGGTTCGATCGCAACGCGACCGGAGGCGTCAAGGAATCCATACGTGTCATCTCGCACGAAGACGGCCGCCGGAGCTGCACCATCGCCCTGTTGGACCCACAAACCAGGGGCGATCGCGTGTTCCGAATCCTGGTCGCATCCGGCAAGAAAGAGGATGGTACAAACGCTAAAGATGGATCGGCGAATCAACATCGGTATTCCCGCAACGGCGAGGTACGAAAATCACACAGTCCAAACGACGTCGAAAGATGGACCGAAAGACAACGCTGGGTATTCGAATGAAATATCCGAATGGCGTGCTCACCGCGCGAGACGTTCCCGACGTTTCTTCCTTTCTCACGGTGGGGTGTCCAAAAACAAGGTTACATCCAATCGAAGTCAGGATGGGACGCCCCGGTTTGGAAGTAGTGTCTGACGATTCGCAGAGTATCGCCGAGGGCCCAGGTCCAGTTACGCGGCGGAGAGAAACCCTGGTCCGATTGCCAGATTTCGATTTCGTCGGTTGAGCCCTCGGGGTCAAATGCCCACTGCCATTGGGCGCGGTCGTTGGCAGTTTGAACATGGTAGATTCCGGCGCCACCGGTGACCGTGAGCATGTTCGAGCCAGGGTTGTCACGATCCTGAAGTAGACTCACCAAAGGCTTCGACATGCGATGCATCGTTCGGATCTCACTTTCAATTTGGTGCCAACCAGGGTCCGAAATCGTTTCACATCGAGTCTTCGATTGCTCGTAGTGCGTCACTTCGAGCACGTCCACCAGCGTCGATTTCATCATCAGCGTCTCAACCTGATTCGATGTCGTGGGAGTCTCAAGAGACTCCTTGCCCGAAGCTCAACGGCCCGAGCGTCCTGGGTTTTGGACCCGATCAACAATCTTTCCCACCACTCGCGATTCGCGCCCCGAGATGAGCGTATAGAGACCCGACAGGGCGGCGAGTCCTCCACCGCCCAGAAGAATGCCGAGTCCCAAGCCGATACCTTTGCCCCCGACCGATCCCGACATGAGGACGACAACAAAGAGTCCACCAAGGCCCAACATCAAAAGCCCGACGACGAATCGCCAAACACCGTTGCCACGCGTTTCAGCACGCAGTGCCGAGTTGGCTCGACCGACAATGCGATCGGCGTCGCTCTCTGAAAACCCAGCGTCGAGGAGAAGTTCCCGAACCTCTTCCGCAGGCTCTCCGGCCGAGATTCGCCATTCAGCATTCTCTTTAAGATAACGATGGCGAGGCTCTCTCGGTGTCGCGAACGTTTTGCAACGTGGGCAAAACTCGTAACTTGGCGAGAAGGAGATATTGCAGCTGGGACAATTGATCACGAAACCCGACCTTCATAGGAAGTTCTTTGGGAAGACCATGCGATAGGGGAGACCTATTGCTGCTCGTGCTTTTGGCCTCATGGAATGAGGCAGTCTCCCCGAACTTTCGCATTCATCGGACCTTCTCTCGAGCACTCCTAGTTTCAGCGAACGAGGGGTGCGATGTCAACTTGCCGGGTGGCAACGCAACGAGGAACGCGACGGCGATGAAGCCTCTCGTCTGGACCAAGCCGACGCTCTTTCGTTACGAGACAGCCACGCGACGGGCGAGATGGCAACCACAGAGACCACCCTGTTGCAGTGACTCGCCTAGAACTCGAATGCCTCGTCGTCGAGATCGTCCGGCTCTTCATCCAAGCTCTCGTCATCTTCGTCGCCGTGTCGCCGAAGAAGACTATCGGGCGGCTCGTGCTTGTCATCCGGTATCCAACGAATCGTCTCACGTGGCGGATCGGAGAGGCTCTCTTCACACTCGATCGCGTTCCAGTGAATATCGCCGGGTCCATCGGCCGAGTCCCCCTCTTCGAACTCGGCCTCTTGGTTGAGCAAATAGAGGGTCGCATTCCTCAGAAAGCGTTCTACTTCGGCCGGCTCATAGCGACTGGTGTC
>JBCBLJ010001008.1:0-2618 GCA_038520195.1 Planctomycetota bacterium | reverse complement strand
GCGTGAACCGTAGGCCTTCCCTGGCGAGTCGATCCACATTTGGTGTCTCAATCGCGGTTTCTCCGTAGCACGAAAAATTCGCCGACATGTCGTCAACGACAAACCAGAGGACGTTCGGTCGATTTTCTTCCTCCGCCCGGCAGGAGACGAGTAGTCCGAACGCCGCGCAGGCGGAGAGAAGTGATCGAGGGATAGTCAGCGAAAACATGATTGAGTCGGCCGAGTGAACTGGGGGTGAACTGACAGCTTATACTGCGTCGTCTGTTTCAGCAGCTGACAGCCTCGAAAGGGAACCAATCGGTGCAAACTCCATCCAGCCCGTCCGTTGTCAGCCGCCGTTCCTGTTTGACAGGAATCGTTGCGACAAGTTTGGGCTCGACACTCGGGGCGCGAACGTCAACGCCGCGAATTTACAAGGCCGTGAAGGTCTCGATGATTCGGACCGGTGAATCGACGCTCGACAAGTTCAAGATCGCGCAAGACGCGGGCTTCGAGGGCATTTCGTTGTTCGCTCCCGATCGTTTTGTCCTCGCCGAAGCGCTCACCGCGCAAGATCGAACCGGTGTCCGGATTCACAACGTGAACGGCACCCATCATTGGAAAGTCCGGCTGAGCGATCGCGATCCAGCCGTCCGAGCAAGGGCCGTTTCAAACCTCCGGGCCTGCATTCAATTCGCCGGTGATGTTGGCGGCGATTCAGTACTGCTCGTCAATGGAAAGGTGACCGATGATCAACATGAAAACCACGATCACGTCCGATCACGTTCCATTGATGGAATCAGGAAGGTGTTGCCGTTGGCGTCGCGGCTAGGCGTGCGCGTGCTGTGCGAAAACGTTGGAAACGGTTTTTGTCCTGACGCTGTAAAGTGGGCCGAATACCTCGACTCTCTCGAGAGTCCGTTCGTCGGAGGCTTTTTCGATCTCGGCAATCACCATGGTTTTGGCGGGGCACCCCACTGGATTCGAACCCTTGCCCATCGAATCGTTAAGATCGATGTCAAGGATCGGCATCTAGGACGCGACAAGAACTGCGACCTTTTCGAGGGTGACGTCGATTGGCCGTTGGTGCGGACGGCGCTCCACGACATCGGCTTCACGGGGTGGGCGACCGCGGAAGTCAGCGGTGGCGACCGCGATCGAATCCATCAGGTCGCCGAGCGGATGGATCAAGCCTTGGCGCTTTAGGACCTAGGGGACGCAGACATCAAGGATTCGCCGCATTTCGGCGACGGCGTCTCGCATTCCCACCATCACTGCGCGGCTGACGATCGCGTGACCAATATTCAGTTCAATCATCCCTGGCAGTTTCGCGATCGGGCGAACATTGGCGTAATTCAGACCGTGACCGGCGTGGAGTCGCATGCCTGCCGAGATGGCGATCTCACCGGCCTTTGCCAACCGCCGCAGTTCGGTACCGACTTGCTGCTGTTTTGCCAACGCATAGGGCCCCGTGTGAAGCTCGACCGCATCCACTCCAAGGCGAGCGGCCGCTTCAATCTGATTCGGCTCGGGATCGAGGAACAAACTCGTTTGAATTCCCACGGACCGCAACTGTTCAATTGCGTTGGCGACCCGGCCTTCATCCGACACGACATTCAATCCACCCTCGGTCGTGACTTCCTCGCGACTCTCCGGCACCAACAAGGCCCAGTCCGGTTTGAGCCGGCATGCGATCGACACAACTTCATTGGCGCAAGCGATCTCCATGTTTGTTTTGACCGTGACGGTTTGCATCAGCAATTCGACGTCACGATCTTGAATGTGTCGCCGGTCTTCACGCAAGTGAAACGTGATCCCGTCGGCACCACCCTGTTCCGCGAGAGCGGCGGCTGTGAGCGGATCGGGTTCATAGGTCCGTCTCGCTTGGCGGAGGGTGGCGACGTGGTCGATGTTGATGCCAAGTTCAATCATGTCTTTTGCGCAACTCGGGGTGACGTTCACAAGCCACGCATTATTACCGTGGCCGCCAAGGTCCGAACACCAGACAAAAGGGACAAGCAACAACGACGACTTCACAGCCTTCGTCGGTCATCGGGTATCACTTCGATTCAGCCAGACACCGCACCAAAACGCCGGCTCATTCCGACAGAACTTGATGCACACACGCGAGCCGGCATGCGGACTTTGGGCGAGCGTCCAGCCGGCAGTCGCTCCACTTGGAGACCGTCGCGCCGAGCGTACTCATCCTGCTCCTCGTTGGACGTCGCGACGCATTTTGGTTCGAGAACCCCGTTAACGCGCGCTTACGAAACCACGAAAGGACTGCCCGCTAAAACCGAATTACGTGGAGGGAGTGGAGCACTCCGTCTCCGCGTCTCTCACCGGTTGGTGATTCGTCTAAACCCCGCTGCCCGTGAATTCCCGATCCGAATCTGGTGTCGATTCCTTCTCTTGGGAGACATCGTCACGGTAATAGGTTCGCAGCGGTTTGGGCAACGGATCGATCGCAAGTTGTTCCATGAGATAGCCCTTGGACTTGGCCATTCGGAGGATTTGAACGACATCACCGTAACTCCCGCCCACCGAGATGATTCCTTCGATCATGCTTGGCACGGAAGGAGCGACAACCACGCGTCGGTCCGGCTTGCCGGCCTGGAAGCGGCTGATCCTCAGGTTTT
>JBCBLJ010000899.1:0-3251 GCA_038520195.1 Planctomycetota bacterium | reverse complement strand
ACGGCTGCTGGTGCGCCGAAGCGTTGGTGTTTTTTCGAACCGATCTGGCGAAGCAGCTTCCGTTCATCCGCAAGCGTGCGGCCCAGTTGTTTTCGAAGACACGCTTCATCGCGGCGCAGTTCCATGCCTACCTCGACAATGACTTGTGGATCGATTTGGCGAGGCATGCCAATAAGATGGCGGTGCAATTAGTCGCGGCGATCGGTGCTTCGGCGCACGTTGAACTCGCGTGGCCCTGCCAATCGAATGAGTTGTTTGTCACGATGCCGACGACGCTCGCCGATCAGCTAAAAGTGGAAGGCGTCCATTTCTACCCCTGGCCGGTGCCCGCCGACTTCGCGGCCCGACTCGCCCCCGACCACGGCCTCTACCGCCTCGTCACCTCCTTCGCCACCGAACCGACCGAGGTCGATCGGTTCAAAGAACTGATCGGTTAGCAAGCTTTTGCGGGAACGCGAGGATGGGAAACGCAGAGTCGCAGAGAACGCAGAGTGCAAAGCGGGCTTTAGCGCGAGAAATGTGTTACCGGTCTCGATCCTGTAAATCATGTTCATCCTTTCAACCCAACACGGCACCGCAGCTAGGAACGACGACTATCACCCCGTCACTTTCTATTTCTTGAAGACGACGACGTTGTATTGCTCGTCTTTAATTCCGCGGATGCGGGCGTGGATGGTCGTGCCGCCATCGGGCGGTGGGATGCGAATGAAGGCGGACATCGCACTTGCGGTCGCGACGATGGTTCGGAGATCGGTGTAGAAGACTCCGTCGGGAACCGCACCGTCACAAACCGCGATCCGACCGTCGGGTTTCAAGAAACAAGTCACCGCGTGCGTGAACGGTCCATACGGCACGACATCGGTGTCGTCATCGACGTGTTCCACGTGCTGCCAACGTTTCGGAACCGGCGACATCACCGCCGCGTAAGGTGTCCACACCATCACCGGACCACGCTCTAACTGTTTTCGCATCTTCTCTTCGAGCTGCGCTCGTTCGCCGACGGCATAACGCACCGTGATCCTGCGTGTGTCCGTGTCGGCTTTGGGTAGCGTTACGGGACGACAGGCAAAGTTCTCGGCGACCAAGTCCTCGACGACGCCATTCCAATCCAGCGACTTCGAATTGACCACGTAACTTGTCCATGGCACCCATCCGAAGAACCCACCCATGCCGGATTGATTCAACGGCTCATTGAACCGTGAACGCTCCATCCGTTCCCGATCCTTGAAGCTCGGTGTCGCTCCATGAAAATGAATCAACGTGCTCGCCAGCGCGTTGAAGGAACACTGCGAGAAACGTCCTTCGTAACACCCGCGGTCTTCCGGACGAATCGACCGCAAGTGTCGCTTCGTCGCCAAGACGTCATCGTGAATCTCGACCAAAGTGACCGAGCCGCTGCGATCGGCATCGAGCCGCTGGAACGCCCAATGCACCTGAAGCGCCGCTTGCCGTTGATCGATTCGGCGTCCCACACCGGCTCGAATCAAGACAGCGCGGAACATCTCCTCCTTCGAAACGAGTCCGTTTTCGTTGACGTCCTCTTGCTCGAAGCGTTCTTGAATCGACTCCCGTTCTTCATCGGACAGATCCTGCGCCGAGATTGATCCGGCCATTCCGAACGACAAAACGGCGGCGAAAGTGAGTGACCGCATGCCTCTCAATCCTTCCCGCCGCCATTGCCGGTTTCTAACGAAACCGGGCCGGCGGTGCGGTGCAACCGATTGGTATCGTAGTCTTTGCCGACGAAGGCGGCGACTCGAAGCGCGGAAGTCTTCAGGTCCTGTGGCAGTTGAAACGAGACCAACAACTCGCCGCGCCCACTCGCCTTTTTCACGACCCGCTCCAAGCGTTTTCCATCGGCATCCTTCAAGGTGACATGAAACGATTGCTCTCCGAGTGACTTGGGCAACCGGTGTCGCACGAGAACCTCAAACAATCCGCCCACTTTTGCGCGCTCGGTCACTTGGAGCGTGAATAGCTTGGGGTTCGGCTTTGGTTTCCCCGGGCCCGATTGCTTTTTCTTCTTCAAAGCGCGCCGCGCGTCGGCTTCGCTTTGAACTCGTTCCATGTACGCGTCCAGTGCCGCTTGATCCTCTCGCTTGTCGAAAGGCCCCAGTGCGTGGTCTCCGGTCGCCTCCATGAACTGACGAAGTGCCTCGCGATGACGCGCGATCTCGTCGGCGTAGTTTGCGTCCTCGATCAAGTTGTTTAAGGCGTCCGGATCGTTCTCGTAGTCGTAAAACTCTTCGAGCGTCCCGAACTGAAAGTGTTTCAATCGTGCTGCGATGTTCGGATCGCTCTCGGCAAGACGCTGCATGGTGCGAAAAGTGATCGTTCCCGTCGTCGCGGTCTTGAACGTGCGTTTCCCGTTGACCCAGGGATTGAATAGGTATCCAAAACGTTTTGACTGGACGCTGCGCATGGGGTTGCGAATCGATCCCGAGTTCTCGTTGTAGACCTTGAAGACCATCTCGCGATCGGGCTGGGCCACACCGCGCAGCGTTGGCGCAAAGGAGTGTCCGTCGAATCCGTCGGGGGATTCAACGCCTGCAATGTCGACCAGTGTGGGCAGCAAATCGACGGCCGAAATCATGTGAGCCTTGTCAATCGAATCGGGCTTGGTGACCCCGGGCCAACGGACGATCCAGGGCGTTCGCGTGCTGTGATGCCAGAGGGCGGTTTTGGCGAACGGCAGCGGCATGCCGTGGTCTGAAAGAAAGACGACGACGGTGTCGTCTTGCTTGCCCGATTCATTCAACGCCTTCATCACCGCTCCAAAACAATCATCGGCTCGGCGGACCGATGAGTAATAGTGTGCGAGTTCAAGCCGCACGCTCGGGTGATCAAACAGAAACCCTGGGATCGGCACTTCCTCGGGTCTGAAAACGCGACTGGGAACGTTCGGGTCCTCGACTACCGCCCCGCCTTTGCCCATCGCGTAAAACGGCTTGTGCGGGTCGGAAATGTTGACGTTGATGCAAAACGGTTTGCCCGCCGCGGCCGCGAGCTCGATGCCTCTGCGCGTTGAAAGGTAGTAGGAGTCGATGTTCTTGACATGCTGCTTCTTGCCATCCGCGGAAAGGTCTCTCATTCGACGCCCTATCAACCGTACTCCTGGGACGCAGATCTAACGACGCTCGATGGCAAGAAGCAGCATGTCAAGAACATCGACTCCTACTACCTTTCAACGCGCAGAGGCATCGAGCTCGCGGCCGCGGCGGGCAAACCGTTTTGCATCAACGTCAACATTT
>JBCBLJ010000065.1:0-18089 GCA_038520195.1 Planctomycetota bacterium | reverse complement strand
GTGTCACCCTCATCCGCCGCACCCGCCGATCGAGTCGCCTGCACGGTCGGCGCGGCCCCAGCCAATTGCAGAATCGCGTAGTCTTCGTTGTCGTAGCTCGTCGCTTGGATGCCACGCAACTCCGTTGGACTGGTCACGACCAAATCCAGCCATGGAAAGACGGGTAGGTTCCCGACTTGGGTCTGCGTACTGACATCAATCAACTGACGACCGAGGACGTGTTGCCCGTCGAACGTCAACGCGAACGCGTCTGCACTTCCCTGTTGAATGCTATTGCTGATCGAACCATCGGTGACGTCCAAGAACGTAATTGCGTTGAGAGTACTGACAACCAGGTACTGCTCGTCGTGTGTCAAAAGCATCCCGTCGCCGAACAATGGGGGGCCGGTAATGTCTCGGACTTTTGTTTCAGTCGTGAGGTCGATCTCAGAGATGGTGTTGTCGTTGGAAGCGTCTCGCGTCGCGGCGTACACTCGCGTCCCAGCGACGTTCATCGCCAAGATCGGACGGCGCGGCATCGGAATGGAAGTCGAGAGGTCACCGGTCACAAGATCGATGATCTGCACGGCACCGGTTGAGTGATCGCCGACGGGTACGACAAACTTGGTCCCATCCCCTGAGATCACAAAGTCGCTGTAATACACGGAGACCCGTTCGGACTCAAAAGCGCTTCTCGAGCTTATCAGTCCGTGTCCCGCGATGTCGATGCTTAACGTCTCTTGCAGCGTTGCCAACGACACCACCATAAATCGATCATCGGCACTTGCGACCACCGCGGTGGAACTATCGGGTGTGACATGGACGCGATAGGGCGACGTCGCCGAGAGTGCGATATCGGTGACCTTTGTAAAGCTGGACAAATCGATGACCGAAACGGTCCCGCTATCGCGATTTGCGGAAAGCGCGTACGCGCCATCGGGCGTCACCTCGAGATCCACCGACCGCCCCGTCGGAAGATCAGCCACCACGTCTCCGGTCGCCGCGTCATACACAATCACGTTGCCGCTGTAGGGGTGCGCGATCAAGTAGTGCAACCCATCCGGTGTGTAGACGATGTCGCGGACCTGGTCGCCTTCCGGAGTGCTGTTCAACGAGATCGTGGAGACGACGCCGATCGACTGAGTGACTCCGACGCCGGGCGCGGACAAGGTCCTGCTCCCCACCTGACCGACGATCCGGTTGCTCGGCGGAAGCTCCTGGGCGTCATCAATCGAACCGTTCAAATCGCCGCTTGATCGATCGGTCTCAAACGAAGCGTTCAACGACACTGAAAGGGTGTAGGCGACGGGACCGATTCCATCGACACGAGCAAAGAGCGTCTGTCCGTCAGGAAATGCAACGTGATCGATCCGTAACGTTTCCCCCTCGACGACTCCGTCCGTGATGGTTGAACCGTCGGCAAGATGAATCGAGAGCGTCGCCGCCGCTTCCTCCGAGATCTGAAGCACGAAAGATGCGGAGGAATCGCTTGGAATATCGAGTTGATACCAATCCGGAGACAGATTCTGATCCAGGGACCCGGTGACCGTAAGATGAGTGTGACCGCCGGTTGTCGCCCACGCATCCGCAAGTGGCTCCGCGTCGGAGAGTGAGTCGTTGCCACCGACTCCCGTTGTGCCAAAGTCACCGGTTTCGACCGCGGAGCCCGCCACGATCATCACCTCATAATCACCCGAGACCGACGACACATTCTCGATCTCGACACGATATTCGCCCGGCGTCATCGCCTCAAAGCTTGGAATCGATGTCGGTTGCCCCAATGTCCCCGTGGCCGATGTCACTACTGTCCCCGTTGGCGACAAAACCTGAACGTCAACTTGTAGATCGTTCCCGACCTGTGCGGCTCGTGGCGTCACGACAAGTCCAGCGACCTGACCGGCCAGCATTTCGATCGAGTACTCGTCGCGATCGCCGGGTGCATGGAACAGTCCCGAAACGATTACCTCGCGAACTAAGCTTCCGGGCGCACCAATGTCGCTGAATCGGTCGGTCAGATCGAGGGAGGACGAATCGGTCGGGTGAGTTTGCGAGAAACCTTCGATGGGAAACCCGTCGAGGTCGGTGATCGCGCCGGGGGCGATCGAAAGGGAGACCGAAGTTTCACTGACAAAGTCGGCGAGGCGAATTCGCACGGTGTCACTATCGACGAAGGTGAGACCGTCGACTCGTCCATCGCTGACCACGAAATCCTGATGGCTGATGGAACCGGGCGCGTAGGGCTCGGTAAAGTCGATCGTGATCTCGGGCGTCGGCAACGAAAGTAGACCACCGCTTGGCGGCGAAGTACTTGCGACGCGGAGAGGCGTCGGGTCGAAAAAGAAGAGCGTGTCCAATGCGGCGACAACTTCGCCCGTCACTGTCTCGGTCACACTGCCCGCCGCCAAGAGGAGCGATTGCTCGCCTTCCTCGGTCACGGGACTGGAACTGAATTCAAATCGAACGGTGTCGGAGTCGACGACGGTGAAAGAGTCAGCGGGCATGGAATTGACCACGAGGTCCGTCGCATCGATGCTGGCCGCGTCGAATTCGCCGGAAAAGTCGATCGTAAACTCAGTGGGCGCGACCTCAAGCAATGCGAACTCGACGGGCGTAACGGCCGTCGCAAAGAAGCCCATCCGTTGCACGGCGGCTTCTGCATTGACGATTCCGCCCGTCACCGTTTGACCGTTCAGTGATGCGAGCGGCACAACGCCGCCGAGGACAGCGTCGCGAACATCGCGATAGCTGGCGTTCTCATTTGTTGACCAAGCCAACGCGGCAACTCCAGCTACGTGTGGTGTCGCCATGGAAGTTCCGCTCTTGTAGCCGTACTGACCGTCGGGTTCGGTACTCAAGATGCTCGATCCCGGGGCCGCCAAGTCGACCGAGTTCGCTCCGGTGTTCGAAAAAGAAGACACCGAGCCCGTCGAGGTGATCGACGCGACAGCGACCACGTTGTCGAGGTCGTAGCTGGAGGGATAGTGTGGCTCGACATCATTGTCGCTCGAATCATTGCCGGCCGCCGCTACGAACAGCAGGTCCTGATTTTGACTCTCTTCGATGGCATCGTAGAGTGATTGCGAATAGCCACCGCCGCCCCAGGAATTGTTCGTCAATCGAATGTCAACGCCGTAGTCACGTTTCATTTGATTGACGTATTCGATCGCCGCTACCGCACCGGATGTCGAGCCCCGTCCAGCGGCACCGAGGAACTTGAGTGCCATGATCTTGGCATCCCAATTGACGCCGACGACGCCGCGCGAGTTATTGCCGACTGCGGCAATGGTCCCCGCGACATGCGTGCCGTGGCTGTTGTCGTCAAATGGGTCGTTGTCGTTGTTGTAAAAGTCCCAGCCGTAGATGTCGTCGACGTATCCGTTGTTGTCGTTGTCGATCCCGTCTTCGACGCACGCCCCGATTCCAGCTGGGCACTCAATCGGGTTGACCCAAATGTTGTCCCGCAGATCCGGGTGGTTGTAGTCGACGCCCGTGTCGATGACACCGATCACAACGCTGCCCGAACCCGTCGTCAGGTCCCAAGCCTCAGGCGCATCGATGTCAATGTCGTTTGCATTGTCAAAGCCCCATAGTTCGCTAAACGACGTATCGTTTGGGGTCAAGTCGATGGAGACCGCGAAGTTGGGCTCCACCACGCGGACGCTCGGAACTCGTGAGAAAGCGTCCAGCATCGCGGCGGCGATCAGCGAATCTTCAAACTGGTACAGCCACTGTTCATTGGTCGAAGTCTCCGCGATCCGTTGGACGGGCTCCCGTCGTGTCAGCAGACTTTGCGCCAGAGTTTCAGAGGCATCGAATTCATCGCCGGAGAACGGATTTGTCGAAAATGCGCCGTCGCTTTCGGGCTCGCGGACGACATGAACAATCCACTGCCCCGAAACGACTTCAACGGTCTGACCGTCCCAGAAGATGGTTTCGGTCGTTGTCGTTTCGTAATTCGGCACACGATCGAAGACGCCCGCGTGCGCTTGAACCGAATCCAAAGACTCCGGCTCGTGGTGGAGTTCGGCGGCGAGAAGATTGCGTCGCTCAAGTGACTCGAGCCGGAGTCTTCGCCTGTGGAGGGAAATTTTTCTTGACCGGCTGGTACGCTTATCTTGTTCCGATGGGCGCATCTTTGCGGAGCCTCGGCGAGGTAGGGAGACGCGGCCATTTCCGGTGAGGGCCGCGGTTACCGCCGATTATAGGGACGGCCAGCTACCCCAGGTTGCGCAGCTAGAGGATTCTCGCGCGTTCTTGGAGGCCGCACGGATCGTGCACTGCCGGCTCAGTGAGCGTTGTCTTGCTTGAGCACCACGAAAACGGTGCGGAAGAGAATCTTCAGGTCCAGCCAAATGGACCACCGTCGGATGTATTGGTGGTCGTACTGAATTCGTTGCTCCATCTTTTCGATGGTTTCCGTTTCGCCACGACAGCCACTGACTTGAGCGAGTCCCGTGATGCCCGGTTTGACTTTGTGACGGAGCATATAACCGTGAATCAACCCGCGGTACTGCTCGTTGTGGGCGGACGCGTGCGGACGAGGTCCCACGAGGGACATCGTGCCCTCGACGACGTTGAACAACTGCGGTAATTCATCAAGGCTTGTTCGCCGCAGAGTCGCGCCGAGTTTTGTGATTCTGGGATCACCTTTCGTTGCCTGCTTCACCACCGGGCCGTTGTCGCATGTTCGCATGGAGCGAAACTTCCAAACCAGGATTTCCTTTCCGTCGAGCCCGTAACGTTTCTGGCGAAAGAACACCGGCCCTTTGCTCGTGAGTTTGATTCCGATCGCGATCAGGGCCATCGGTATCGAAGCGACAACGAGTGCGGCCGCCGCAAGCGCGACGTCGGTGCAGCGTTTGATCAAGCCGTCGACACCGAAAAGCGGATTCTCGAACACGCTCACTGCCGGCAAACCGCCCATGCTGGTCCAGCGGGAATGCAGAAGCTCGAAAACGAAGAAATCGGGAACGATATAGACCGACACCGTCGAGTCACTCAATTGGTCCAGTAAGTATCGAATCCGGTCTTCGGCGCGCATCGGTAAAGTGATCATCACCGTCTCGATTTCGCCCCGGCGACATTGCTCGACGAGTTCGCCGAGCGTCCCCGACAATGCAATCGATTCGGCCGGTGAAGCGTTGCTTTTGCTTTCTTCTTTTTCATCGGAAACCGATCGATCCGGTCGGTCCTCGACTCGATCATCGAAGTAGCCAACGAATCGGTATCCAAGCGACGGTTGCCCCTCGATGTTTTCGGCAGTCTGACGACCCAGGCGATTCAATCCCGCAATTGCAACACGGCGCACTCCGTATCCTTGCCGTATGAAATAGGCTTGCAGGATGCGAATCAACATCCGGCCCAACCCGATCAGCATCGGGGCGAGGACGACCCAAAAGAGCATCACCGAGCGGGCGAAGATCTGCCCATATCGCGTCGCGAACCCGATCACCGTGAGGGTCATCACCGTGATCGCCCACGTCGTCAGGATCGCGAGCATTTCCGAATCGGCACTTCCGCGTTCCTGACCCCGAGACAGACCGGTGACTCGCGACAGAATCACAAACCCCAAGGCGGCTAGCAATCCGAGCATGACGCCGGCGTCATCAATCCCTCCGCGCGTGATCCACTTCACCGAGTACAGTGACGCGAGAATCCCGCAGATATCGGCGATGGGCTGAAGAAGATCCATCAACCGGCGTTCCCGGCCGATCACCGCGCTGAGCTGAGATGGCAGTTTTGACATGTGTTTCGAAGGGATCGTGGATCGATCCGAAACACTAGGCTCTATTTGAACACCGTGGCGGGCGAAAGTCGCTGCAGAGACGGACGGCGACGAGAAAGCAAATCACTCTTGCCCGTCGTGCCAGTCTAAACCGAGATCGAGCCACGTGGCCTGATGCGTCAACGCTCCACTGCTGACACGTTCGACGCCGGTCGCAGCGATCGCGGTGATCGTATCGATCGTGACGTTGCCGGACACTTCTAACTCCACGATCGGGTTGAGTTCGTCACGAAGCTGCACCGCTTGCTGAATCTGCTCGAGCGTGAAATTGTCGATCAGAACGATGTCCGGGCCGACCGGTAGAACGTCGCGCAGCTGCGCGAGCGAATCCACCTCGATTTCGACGATCCGAGGCACCGATTCTTCGTCGCGGAGTCGGATTGCGCGAGCCGCCGCATCGCTCGCCGCCAGCGGCTGTCCATCGGTGCCGCCCAGTTGCAAGTGGTTGTCCTTGATCAAGATGCCGTCGTACAAGCCGCGACGATGATTCCGGCCCCCGCCGCACGCCACGGCATACTTTTCGAGCAACCGCCAGCCGGGCGTCGTTTTGCGAGTGTCATAAACCGAGGCTTTCAAGCCCTCGATCGCTTCAACATACCGCCGCGTCTGTGTCGCAACGCCACAGAGTCGGCAGAGGATGTTCAAGATGGTCCGCTCACAAGTCAGCATGTCGCGGACGTTCCCACTGAGTCGCAAGATCGGCTCACCGGGCACCAGCGCGTCACCATCACTCGAAAGCCGTTCACAATCGAGCTCGCACTCAAACTCTTCGAGGATCCAGGGTACCGTGACCAATCCAGCGCAAACTCCGTCCACCCGTGGCACCACCTGACAACATCCCGATGCCGACGCCGCGATCGTGCAAACACTGGTCCAGTCACGTGTGCCCCGCAGGTCTTCCTCCCTGGCCAACCGTACCAACCGTCGGAAGTCTGCCTCGAGGAACGCATCCGCATTGACGGTCACATAGTCGGACATCGTCATGAACTCCGTAAAAAAAAGAGCGTCGAACCCGGTCGGCGATGCCACCCGGGTTGCGGGTGTGATTGCCAGCCGAAACACTGTTGCCCCAGACGATGACGGGAATCACGAATGGGGTGCGCGATGGAACCGGAACGTAGCGCAAAGACACATCAGCGCCGAGAGGGTTCGATGTCGCCCGCCCTCGCGCGAAGTCAGATTCAGCGTGGTTTGCGGATGACGGCCTTCGGAGTGCTATTGGTCGTCGCCGTCTTGGGCTGGCAGCAACGCCCCCGTTTTTCGCCGCGCGGCAGGGCGCCGCTACGAATCGACCTCAATACCGCGACGCTCCAGGAATTGACGCTCCTGCCGGGGATCGGTGGAACGATGGCGAATCGGATCGTGAGCGATCGACGCCACCGTGGCGATTTCCATTCGGTAGCCGAATTGGCTCGCGTCCGTGGTATCGGCGAGCGGACCGTTGCCGCGATCGAGCCCTATTGTGTGGCTATCCCGTCCGAAAATTCCAGCGATCGAGTGGTCGTAGCCAAGCCACCGATCGATTGAGCGATGCACGGAAGCTGCCACCCAGGACGACTTACCCCGTTCAACCGCGGCTCTGATTTCAGGCCGAAGAAGGGATTCAGCCAGTCGTCACCAGATTGCAAATCTGGCCCAATGCACCGGCTTGACGAACGGCCAAGACAAGTGCTTGACGATGCGATTCGGTCGGAAGGTGACCTTTCAAAACGATCCGCTTGTCTTCGATCGTGACCTCGAGTCCCGGTCGATAGGATCGCAGATCCTCACGCGCGTCGATGACCGAGTCGATCAACTGCTTTGTGCGGGAATCGTTCGCGATCGGTTCTGCCGTTGCCATGGGCTCGTCTCCAAAGTCTTGTGCCATTACCTCTAGGCCCATGCGTCATCCAGAGGCAAATGTTTCACGGTGTGTCGCAGAATTGAGGGTAAACAGCAATCACAAAGAGCTGATTCGGTTCGCTCACAGTGCGGCCGTCAACAAAAGACGCGGAATGTCATCTCGTCTACCGCAATCCTGCCCTAACGCTAATTCAAGTCCCGGAAATTCCATCCCGAAACAGTTAACTTTTGTCATTGTTTGTCATGCGATCCGTTTGTGCTGCCGACGCGTGCCGCCAAAGCGTCGCGATGGTTGGTGGCTTCGCACAACCCCGTTGCTGGAGCACCGCAACTCGCTTCAAAAGCATTGTCGGAGCGCCGCCCGATCCGTCCGAGATTCTTTCGTAAGACTTCCTTGGACTGCCTCACCGTCCGGCGGATCGTTCCCTAACCGTTATCGATGGTTCCTCCGACGAGTTGCCTCTTCGGACGCAGGTTTCCTGACTTTGGTTCCGTCGCCACGGTGAAAACCATCCGCCCCGATGGTTGTGAAGACTGTCGTCGGTGGCACAATACGAGTCGGACAAGCGACCTTTCAGAGCGAGGCGATCGATGGCGGTTGAGATTCAAGCGGAATACGTGGGCTCTCTCGGTTGTCGAGCGACCCACGGGCCCAGCCACGCAACGGTTTCGACCGACGCTCCCGTGGACAATGGCGGCAAGGGCGAGTCTTTTTCGCCGACCGATTTGGTCGCCACAGCCCTCGGAACGTGTGTGCTAACCATCCTTGGGCTGGTGTCAGAGCGACACGATCTTGACTTGAGCGGTGCAACGGTCACGGTCACCAAAGAGATGATTCAGAAACCGGTTCGCCGGATCGGCGCGCTGCGTACCATCGCGCGCATCCCGGCCGAAGCCGTCAAAGACGCATCGATGAGGGAGCGGCTCGAAGCGGCGGCGCTGAAGTGTCCGGTCCACCAGAGCTTGCATCCCGAGATCGATGCGCCGATTGAGTTCATTTATGAGTAGTGGGCAGCGAATCTCGTTGGTTTTGGGAGATTCCTGACAGATCGCCGCCATCGGATTCGTGTAGGGTAACGAACAGCCTTCATTGCCCTTTCCATTGGACGGCCATGGCCTGGCAGGTGCCCGAGACGCGTCCCAGCATCCTCCTTCGTGTTCAAGATTCGAACGATCACGAAGCGTGGACGGTGTTCGAATCGATCTATCGGCCTGCCATGGTCCGTGCCGCCAAGTTGCGAGGTTTGCAGCCCGCGGATGCCGAAGACGTCGCCCAAACGATTCTCGCTCGACTGAGTCAACATCCGCCCCAATTTGCAAGCGAAGCGGGGGACGCGAAATTTCGTACTTGGTTGGCTCGTGTGACCGAGAATGCGGTGATCGACAAGTTCCGGAAACAGCAGCGCGATGCGGCTCTCATCAGCAGATCACTAGAATCGCCAGACGAGTCGAGTTTTCAAACTTGTCTCCAGCTCGAATACCAACGCGAAGTGTTCCAGTGGGCGGCGCGAATCATTCGTGGCGAGTTTTCCGAGGACGCCTGGAATTCGTTTTGGCGCACGACCATCGAGCGTGACTCGGTCGAACAGGTTGCGCGTGAACTCGAACGTACACCCGGCTCGATCTATTCCAGTCGAGCCAGGATCATGCGTCGACTCCGCGAACAGGTGCAGCGTTTTGACGACAGCATTGAGGCAGAACTGTGAAGCCTCTCTCGGAACATCCCAGCATCCATGAGTTGAAGCAACTACTCGATGAATCGCTCACGGACTCAGATCGAATGCGAGTCGAAATGCATCTTGAGAGCTGCCCAACCTGCAGAGAGCAACTAGGTCGGGAAGGGGCTGAAACGCCCTGGTGGGACGCCGCATTCAGTTTGCTTTCCGAGACGTCGGGCGAAGGCGCCGAAACCGATTCGTCTGAGCATGCCGAACTGCGTTCGGTACTCGCACCGACGGACGATCCGCGAATGTTGGGACGTCTCGGTCCCTACGAAATTGTCGGCGTGATCGGCAGCGGCGGTATGGGCATCGTCCTCAAAGGCCTCGACCCCGCCCTCAACCGATATGTCGCCCTCAAAGTCTTGCGCCCGAGCCAAGCTGGAACGATCGACGCGCAGCGACGTTTTCAACGCGAAGGCCGAGCGGCAGCCGCGATTATTCACGAGAACATCATAGCGATCCACGGCGTTGCGGAAGCCAACTCGGTCCCCTACCTCGTCATGCCCTACCTGCGTGGCGAGTCGCTTCAGACGCGAATCACCCGCCTCGGACCACTCAGCCTGACGGAGATGCTACGTGTGGGCTACCAAGTCGCCGATGGCCTTCAAGCAGCGCATGCTCAGGGATTGATCCATCGCGACGTGAAGCCCAGCAACATCCTGCTAGACCAGGGAGTCGAGCGACTCAAGTTGACGGATTTCGGATTGGTCCGGTCCCTCGATGACGCCAGCATCACGCGAACCGGCACGCTCGCGGGAACACCGGAGTACATGTCGCCTGAACAAGCGATGGGAAAGCCGATCGATGCCCGAAGCGACTTGTTTAGTCTCGGGGTGTTGCTTTGGACCATGAGCATCGGCCGACCGCCATTTCGCGCTGATTCGTGCTACGGGGTCATCAAAGCGATCGTTGATGCCGAACCGCCATCCATTCGTTCATTCGATCCGTCTCTGCCGATCTGGTGGGAAGAGCTTGTGGCGAAATTGATGAACAAACGGCCCGAAGATCGCTTCGAGAACGCGTCCTTGGTCGCATTGATTTTGCATGGCTGCCTCGCGCACGTGCAAGACACGAGCAAACCATTGCCGCCGCAACTCCGTCATTCTCGACGTTCAAGCCGGCGACTCATCGGGTGGAGCGTTGCGATTGCGATCGGCGTGTTTCTTTCGATCAGCGCGACTGTCATTCGTCCGGTCGTCTTTACGAAAACAAACACGCCCGAATCGAAAACGAGTGTTGATGACCTGACCCCGGTCAAGCCGCCAAAGTCAAGGCGAACGATGCAAGATCGAGTGAACTCAGAGGGCCAGGCTACGTCCCCATCCCAATTGAATCTCGCCCCGCTGGAGCCGTCGCTAAGCGTCGCGAAAGAGACCGCTGCCGAGAAGCCTTCACCCAACAACGAGTGGGACGACGGCACGGTCGAGCAACTGGAAGACATCCGCGAGCGAGTCAGAAATCTCGACAGCTCAACCTTCGCGCCCTGACATTTCCTATCTCGAAACTCAAGGATAAATCGATGCACAAATGCATGTTCGCATCTGCAATCGCATTGATGTGCTTTTGCCAACCAGCCATTCAAGGATCCGAAGACTTTGCGGACGGCAAGGCGATGCCAACCGCCGCCTATGCGGCTTCCTATGAGTCGCTGATGCGGCGAGCTTCGACGATTGCAAAGCAGTGTTCTGTTGTCGAAGCTGGGAGCGTCGAGCACAAAACGCTAATTCAGTCGTTGCAAGAGACGCTCGCCGAGGCATTCGATCTCCGGCAAGCAATGCAGCGCCACGAAATTGCCACGACGCGGAGGGAGCTGGACACACTTGAAAAGAAACTTGTCGAGCGAGAGAAGCGAAAAGACGCAATCATCCAAGAAAAAGCGACGGAACTGCTTACCGGGAACGATCTCTGGGCCACGCCGCCCGGAACGGCCCAAACAACAAGCTCGCCAAGGTTCACGATTCAGCCCGCCGACATTTTGGCCGTCTATATCGAAGGGCTCTTGCCCTACAACGCACCCGGCCAGGAATTGACGCCGCCTCCGATCTCGAAGCTAAACTCAGGAGCGATCGTCACGGGGTATCCGATCGCAGTCGCGCAAGACGGGACGATCGCGCTTCCGCTGGTTGATCCCATCAAAGTAGGCGGCATGACGATTCGTGAAGCGGAAGAGGCAGTCAGACAGGTCTATATCAAACAAAACATCCTGCGCCCGGAAAAAGCGCGGCCAATGATGACCCTCGTCCCGCGCGAGGCTAACAAGCCTGGCGTCAGAGCATCGAACGCACCAAGTGACGGTGTGCGAATGGACTTGTTCGACGACCTAAAACGACTGATCGCCAAGCGAAAGATCTTGGAGCAGAGCTACGATGCGTCCCACCCGCTAGTGACATCAATCGACAGCAAGATCGAATCGCTGGCGGAACTGATCGATGAATATCGTTTCCGCAAGCCGATTGCGTCTCCCGACGACAAACCGTCTTTACGTTGATCGAAGGTCCGATGCGATTTGACAGAGACAATGGGGAGACTATCGAGTACATCATAAGGGTCCGTGCGTTTCAATTTGAGACGAATTCCCTGATCCGGTACGACGATGATCACATCCCAGCGGTCCCTGACGTTCTTTTTCGTTTGTTTCTTCGCGGCAAGTTCGGCTTTCGCGCAAACCAGTCGACAACAACGCCAGCAGCAACAGGCTCAGCGAAAAGCTCAGAAACAAATCGAAGAGGCGATCGCGAACCAGCCGCAGCTTCCAAGCGATCCACAGTTGCTATCGCTGCACCGCGAGTTCATCAACAAGGCCGAGAAACTTGCCGGCGAATACGAACGCAAAAAGCAGTTCGACCGGGCTCGCGAAGTCTATGAAGCCATGGTCCGCCTGGTCCCAAAGTTGCCCGAAGCCGAAGCCGGTGTGCAGCGGATCATGCAGATGCAATCGCTTAAAGATCGAAAGCTCGCGCAAGTGTCAGCCG
Source organism: Planctomycetota bacterium (assembly GCA_038520195.1). Classification (GTDB taxonomy): domain Bacteria; phylum Planctomycetota; class Planctomycetia; order Pirellulales; family Pirellulaceae; genus Stieleria. Next base: position 5,790 of record JBCBLJ010000065.1, on the reverse strand, counting down.
CCGAAGGATGGCAGGACAGCGGCGCGACACTTCAAGAGGGAATGCCGGTCCGCTTTGAAGTCAAAGGCACCTGGAAAGTCGTTCTAGAGACCGGTGCCGAGGGCGTCGAGATTCCAGAAAAGCTGAGACCACGCGACTCGAGAATCAAGCTCGGAACCTTGATCGGTGTCATCGCAAAGTCTGTCGGAGAACTTGAAAACGCGCGGCCTTTTCCGATTCGGAATGGCGAGAGTTACGTGAACAAGGAAAGTGGAAGGCTGTTCCTGCGGATGTACGATCTGGAGCCGAGCGACAACGAAGGAAAGCTTTACGTGCTGATCCAAAGCACGTTCGCGAACTGAGCGTCGGAACGGATCCGGCATCGATCCTCACTCGACCCCAAACGACCGCAGCCGATCACGATACAGCTGGACGTCCCGGTCTTCGAAACAGCAAAACGTCACCGTGTGAGGCGTCTCTTGTTGCTCCAGCCACTGGATCACCGCGTCACAAGCGATCTCGCAGGCCGAGTCGGGCGGAAAACGATAGACGCCCGTGGAAATGCACGGAAAGGCGATCGACTCCACATGGTGCAGTGACGCCAACCCCAGCGAACTGCGATAGGCACTCGAAAGGATGGGCCCGTCGACCTTCAGCGAAGAAAAGATCGGACCAACGGCGTGGATCACGAAACGTCCGGAAAGCCCAAACGAAGCCGTCAATCGAGCCTGGCCCGCCGGGCAGGGCGCGAGTTGCATGGAGGCTTGAACCAACTCTGGCCCCGCCGCATCGTGCACCGCACCGTCAACGCCGCTACCACCCATCAGTGCGGCATTGGCCGCCGTCACCACGGCATCGACCTCCAACGAAGTGATGTCGCCTTGAAAGATACGAAGACGCTCTCGGAGACTAGGCATGGTGGTGGCTCGATGCTGAGATGAAATCCGGCTCCTTAGTCTCCCGGTTGAAGCATCCCGGCGAAAGAGCAACGCGGCTCCTGTCCACCGTGTTTCCGGTTTTGGGACGCTGCGGATACAATAGGGTGCCCACCCACCTTCTATTCCCGCCTCAACTTAACGCACATGAAACGACATCACTGCGGTCGGTTCCGCGTCACCGGTCTGTCGCGTCGCGAGATGCTGCTCTCGGCGGGCAGCGGACTCGGCGGCCTCGCGCTGGCAAACGTGCTTGGTTCCAACGCTCAGGCCGCGAGTTCGCCACTCGCACCGAAGCCGACGCATTTCGAGCCAAAGGCGAAGAACGTCATCTTCCTCTACATGGACGGTGGTCCCAGCCATGTCGACACGTTCGACCATAAACCGATGCTGACGAAGCACGATGGCAAAGACCCCTCGCAGACAATCGGCAAGTTGGCGCCGACGCAGTTTGACAATGTAGGAAAAGTCCTCGGTAGTCCGTGGAAATTCAAACCGCACGGCGAATGCGGCCGCCCCGTGAGCGATCTGTTCCCGCATGTCGCGACCGTCGTTGATGAACTCGCCTTTGTTCACTCGATGACGAGCGAGTTTTCGGAGCACACGTCTGCGAACTATTTCCTTCACACCGGGAACGGGCTGCAGGGTCGGCCCAGCATGGGCGCGTGGATGGGATACGGCTTGGGCAGCGAAAACGAAGAGTTGCCGGGCTTTGTCGTCATCAATGGAGGCTTGATCCCTCCCGGCGGCCTCGATTGTTTTGGCAGTGGCTTTCTGCCGTCGGCGTACCAGGGAAGCGTTTTTCTTCCCAACCCCTCGCCGATCGCAAACATTCGTCGAAGCGAAAGGACGGATCAACTTCAACGCAATAAACTGGATTTGATCCAAGCATTTGACCAAAACATCCTCACGGATTCCGACCACGATCCTGAAATCGAAGCGGCGATTCAAAACTATGAAGTCGCCTACAAGATGCAGACGGCCGTGCCCGACTTGATGGCGTTGGACAAGGAGTCCGCGAAGACTCAAAAGATGTATGGATTGGAGTCAGAATTTAAGAACACGCAAGTCTTCGGACGCCAATGCTTGATCGCCCGCCGACTGGTGGAACGCGGTGTTCGGTTCATCGAGTTGACTTGTCCCGGAGGCAACGGCGATCGGTGGGACCAACATGGACGTCTCGTAGACGGGCACAACAAGAACTGCCGAACGGTCGATCAACCGATCGCTGCGTTGATCAAAGATCTCCAGCAGCGCGGACTTCTTGAATCCACACTCGTTGTTTGGGGTGGGGAATTCGGCCGAACGCCGTTTGCGCAAGGAAAGGACGGACGCGACCATAATCCGTTCGGGTTCACGATGTGGATGGCCGGCGGAGGAATCAAGGGCGGCGTCGCGGTCGGCGAGACCGATGAATGGGGCTATCGCGCGGTAAAGGATCGATACGAAATCCACGATCTACATGCCACGATGTTGCACTTGCTCGGCATCGATCACACCCGTTCGACGTTTCGCTTCAGCGGACGCGACATGCGCTTGACCGATGTTCATGGCAAATTGATCGAAGGAGTGTTGGCATGATCCGCGGGTTCCTCGGCATTTGCTCCTTCATCGCCACGTTGAGTGTCGCGTTTGCGTCGGACACGGAGAAGATTCAGTTCTTCGAGAATCAGATTCGGCCGATCTTGGTCGAACACTGCTATGACTGCCATAGCGGCGATGACGTCGAGGCGGGCCTCTGGCTCGACTCCCGCGGTGGCTGGAAACAGGGCGGTGATTCGGGCCCAGCGATCATTCCCGGCGATGTCGACAAGAGCCTCATCGTGGACGCAGTGCGTTACACCGAAGATCGTGTGTCCGGGATGCCGCCCGACTCCAAGTTGTCCGACGCGCAGATCAACGCCATCGAAACCTGGGTCGCCGACGGAGCCGAAGATCCCCGCGATGAGCAGACCGCGAAAGCGTCCGAGTTCAACCTTGCCGAACGATTCGAATCGCACTGGTCTTGGCGTCCGATCGGCCGGCCACCGGCACCCGCGGTGATGCAGAGCGACTGGCCAAAAAACGATATCGATCGATTCATCCTTCACAAGATCGAAGCCGCGGGACTGCACCCGACCGCCGAGGCCGATCGTTCGACGTGGCTCCGCCGGGTCTACTACGACCTCATCGGTCTTCCCCCGAGCGTTGAAGAACTGGAGGCGTTTGAGGCCGATCACTCAGCCGATGCCTTCGAGAGAGTGGTCGACCGACTCTTGGACTCCGAACATTTTGGGGAAAAGTGGGCACGTCACTGGATGGACCTCGTTCGCTTTGCCGAAACGTACGGCCACGAGTTTGATTACCCCATCGATCACGCGGCGCAGTATCGTGACTACCTGATTCGAGCCTTCAATGCTGACGTTCCCTACGACCAGTTCGTCCGAGAACACGTCGCCGGCGATCTGATCCACTCACCGAGGCGGCACCCAAACGAAAAGTACAACGAATCAATCATCGGCACGGGGTATTGGTATCTACACGAAGCCACCCATGCACCGACCGACGTGCTGCAGAACGAAGCCGATATCGTCTCAAATCAGCTGGACGTTTTTGGCACGACGTTCCTTGGACTCACGATCGCGTGTGCGCGCTGCCACGATCACAAGTTTGACGCCATCTCGACAGCTGACTACTACGCACTGTCGGGCTACCTGCAGAGTAGCTGTCGCCAAAACTTCCCGCTCGATCCGGGCGGCCAAAACGCGGCGGCGGTCAAGGAAATTGAGAGCATTCGCGAGGAAATCGCGTCCGCATTGTTGTCGGACCCTTATTGGCAGGATTTCGTCTTTCAGGACAAAGCAAAAGAGATGGTCGACGTGTCCGCGTTGGACCAACACCAAGTGCGTGACTACAAAGACGAAAACGCGCGGTTACTGGTCGACTTTGACGGGACATGCCCCGACGGTTGGACCACGACGGGGCTGGCATTTGCCCCCGTCAATGAGTCACTCGTCTATGCGGCCTCGACAACAGGTCGCTCGCACCTTCCGGGCACCATGGACAGTGGTGTCTATGGTGCAAAGTCAACGGGCATTCTTCGTTCACCGACGTTCGAACTGACCGGACGCAACGTGCACGTTCGCATGCGTTCCGATGCCAACATCTTCGTGCGGCTTGTGATCGACAACTACCAACTTGCGCCGATGAATGCCCTGCTATTCCGCGGCACGTTTCTTCGCGGCAAGGAAACTGATACCGGTGGCAAGTGGGTCTGGAAAACGCTTGGCGGTGACACCCGCAAGTACTTGGGACACAAGTGCTACCTGGAGTTCATCGACGAAAACAATGCCGCCGTCGCGGTAGACCAAATCTGGGTTTCCGACGGCGGCCCGCCGAAAGAAGTGAACAACGACTTTGATCTCGAGGAGGCTTGGGCGATGTTCCCGACCCGCCTCGCGGACACACGTTCGTCGGCGCTGCTCCGGTCGATGATGACACTCGAAGAAGGACTACCGGCATCGGTCGATGCGATGCGTGACCGACTCAAAAAAGCGATGTCTGACGTCCGGCCCGCTCGGTTTGTAATCGCGATGGGAGAAGGGACTCGAGAAGATGGTGAGGTCTATATTCGCGGCAGCCACACCAACCGCGGTGCCCCGGTGCCGCCACGCAACCTCGAAGTTCTTGGCGGTAAGAGCGAGAGTCGACTTGAGTTGGCACAGTCCATCGCGTCGATCGACAATCCGCTCACGGCTCGGGTTCTCGTCAACCGTGTCTGGCACCACCTGTTCGGACGTGGCATCGTCCCGTCTGTCGATGATTTTGGGCCCCAGGGGATCGCGCCGACGCATCCACAATTGCTCGATCACCTCGCGACCGAATTCGCCGAGGATGGGTGGTCTCTCAAGCGATTGATGCGGCGAATGGTGCTCTCGGGCACCTACCGCCAAGCCACGACACCGCACGCCGAGACCGCCAGGGAACAGCTTGCTGCGAAAGACCCGACGAACTCGCTGCTGTCTTATATGCGTGTTCGGCGACTGCCGGCCGAATCGATCCGCGATGGCATGCTCGCGATCTCCGGACGATTGGACTCCAGGCTGTTTGGCGCGAGCGTTGCGACGCACCGCACGCCGTTCATGACCGGACGCGGAGGACGCAAGAGTGGACCGTTGGACGGCGACGGCCGCCGCACCATCTACCTTTCCATCTATCGTAATTTCCTCAATCCGTTCCTTGTCACCTTCGATATGCCGAACCCCTTTGGTCCCAAAGGCCGGCGAAGCGTGTCGAATGTGCCAGCCCAATCGCTCGCGATGATGAATGATCCATTCGTCATCGACCAAGCCAAGGTCTGGGCGAAGCGGATGCTGCGCGAGGAAACCGACCCGCGCGAACGGATTAAATCGATGGTTCGCCAAGCTCATGGGCAAACGCCGACGAGTGAGTCCATCGATCGCCTAGTCGGGTTTGTCGATCAACAGTCAAAAGCCCACGGCGGTGACGAAACGGCCGCCTGGAATGACTTGGCCCACACACTCTGGAACATGAAGGCATTCGTCTTCCTGAGGTAGCGGAGCGCGAAGCTTCTCAAACTGTTTCTCAATCCGCCGGCTCCTGCTCTCCGTTCGAGGCCTCGGCGTCTTCTCTTCTCCCTCCGCCCAACCCTCTTCCCTCCACCGCAAATCCAGTTCTCCCTCCACCGAACCCTTCATTTCCTCCGCCCGATCCTCTCTCCGCGCCCTCAGCGCCCCTGCGTTTCCCTCTCCGCACCCCGACCCTGCCACGCCGCCCACAGCATCCCCTCTCTCTCTCAGTCACTTTCCTCTGCCCATTCTTGCTCTCCGTCCGCCCAACCCTCTCCCTCCGCGTCCTCAGCGACTCTGCGTTTCCC
>JBCBLJ010000650.1:0-4935 GCA_038520195.1 Planctomycetota bacterium | reverse complement strand
GTGACGCAGCTCGCGATTGGAAACGACCGATCTTTTGAGGGGCTAAAGCAAAAGCGGATTAGTTCGTAGATGGCGACATTGATGACGGACACAACGAGTGATACGGCGTAGCTTCCGCCCAAGTCCGCAATCTGAATCATCAGCGGCACATCGGCCATCGTGTGTCCAAGCATCGCGGCCGAGACGCCGGAGAGAAAGTAGTTTCGAATGCACTCAATCCCAACCCAAAGGATTGGCGCCACGATGATCATCGGGATGCGCCGCGTTCGCAGTCTCCTTGCGGCGAGCACGAATATCACGGGGTACGCGGCCAAGTAGGCGGCGAGAACCAGCCAGCAAATGTAGATGACCGGGTGGGCGTGGCGCAGCCCCTGCAGCGTCAATGCCCAGTACAGAAATGCCCCCAGAAACACCATTCCAAGCTGGCGTCGTCCCAGGTCCGATGCGAACGTGACGAAGAACAGGTACGGAGTGATGGCCAGGAATCCAAGCGGCCACCAAGCTAGCGGCGGTTGGCTGAGCCAAGGGACGATGACGCATGCGGCAACGCCCCACCACCATCCCGCAGCACCGGTTTGTCGCGTTTCTCCGCTGGCCTCCGTTTCGCTCATGACGCAAATCGTAGAAAATTCCGTCTGAGAGCGAAATCGCAATGCTGATTGCGAGTCCAACTTCGGAGCGACGCCCCCAGATCGCTTCACTCTCCCCCTCCGGAAAGTTGAGTACGATGGCGGCTCGCGTGGAAAACGAGCCGCCGGAGAGCTGCCCGATCGCTGCCGCATCAAATTATTATGAATCCTCCTGAATATCTCGGTCCCTACAAAGTCGGTGAGTCGCTTGGACGCGGAGGGATGGGGACCGTCTTTCGTGCTCAGCATGCCAAGTCGCATGAGGATGTCGCGGTCAAGCTGATCGCCCAACATGTCTCGGATGAAATGAAGTTTCGGCGACGCTTTCACAGCGAGATCGAAACGCTGAAGCGGTTGAAGCACCCCAACATCGTTCGTCTAATTGGCTACGGAGAAGAACACGGGCAGTTGTTCTACTCAATGGAACTCGTCCGTGGAGAAACGCTTCAGTCGGTGATTCGCGCCGAGAAAAAGCTGTCGTGGATGCGGACGCTGGATATCGCGATCCAGATTTGTGCCGCGCTGAAGCATGCTCACGATATCGGCGTGATTCACCGCGACTTGAAACCGGCCAATCTGATTCTTGAGCAAGACGACACCGTCAAACTGGTTGACTTTGGCATCTCCAAGATCTTCGGTCATGACCAGACGGCCGTGGGCGCGATCATGGGGACGGCCGACTACATGGCTCCGGAGCAGGCCGACAATTCTGGAATCACAGCTCGGACAGATTTGTATTCCTTGGGCTGCGTGATCTACACCATGCTGTGTGGCCGTCCCCCATTCAAGGGCAAGAGCATCACCGAAGTGATCGATGCCGTCAAATCTCAGGAAGCCGTCCCACTCGATCTGATCGATCCTGATCTTCCTGAAGACGTCGTGCAGATTGTTCAGGAACTTCTGCAAAAGCATTCATCGAATCGGCCGCCGACGGCTCTTGCCGTGATGAACCGGTTGAAAGCCATGCGTGCGGGGCTACACAAGCTGCAAACGATGAATGATGGTCCAGGCGACACCAGTCATCCGCGCGAGAAATCAAGCGGAACCGAGGCAGGGACGGCATTCCCGGACTTGGGAGACGGAACCAACGCCGTCAGCGATCGTGAAGACACCGTTGCGATGGCCGATGCGCCAGACGCGATACACACCAACCTGTCCCAGGTGGACCTTGCCGCCAAGACGGTCGCGACGGAGGGCAGGAGCGAAAAGAATCAAACGCTGCGAACGGAACTCGGCGCGGCCGAGAAGTCGTCGCAGGAGACGTCGGCCGGGTCCACCGGCCAAACGCACTTTCAGACTGTCTCCGAAGGCGACGTTCGTGGCGGTTACTTCTCGCCGACGGAGTCACGCCCCGGAGGGTCGTGGAAAAAGAACGTCTCAATCGCGGGACTTTCGATCGCTCTACTTGCTGGCACGTTCGCGTTGGTGTGGGCGTTCCGAGCTCCTGATCCCGACAGGCTGCTGACCCAAATCGACGCGACCCATCAAGCGGAAGGGGCAACGTTTGATCTCCAAAGGCAATACGAAAGGTTTTTGAAACTCTTTCCTGAACATCCGCGAGCCGATGAGATCAACGAACGTCGCTTGTCCTATCGGGTTGAGAGTGCGATCCGCCGCTTAAGCAGAAATCGCAAGTTTCGAACCGGCGAATCGCCACTGTTTGAGACCGAATTTCTTGCCGCGATGGACCTGCGAGAGAGCGATCCGGCAAAAGCGAGCGAGAAACTCTCGCAATGGGTCACGATCTTTCACGATTCGACGGTGGATGAAGACGACGAACTCGCGTCTTTGGCGGAGCTCGCAACGTTCGAATCCAATCGACTGAAAAAGATCGATCCGGATTCCACGCCCGCGGAAGTCGACCCGAACCTCAAGGCACTGCTGGAACGAATTCGCAGCGCAAAGTCGCTACCGCTCGACGAGCAGCGAACGATCCTGCAAGGAATCATCGACCGCTATGATCGACCGGACGAGCGTTGGGCTGCGCGTGCCGTCGAGATCGCCGAGGGCGTGTTAGAGATGCTTGATGCGGACGAGGAAAAGGCAACGGAGGACTCGGAATCGAGTGACTCGCTCGCGGATGGCTCGGGCGGATCCGATTCGGATGGCACGGACGACGAGTGAAGCTTGTGCATCCATCTGGCTCGATGGCCAGTAACGATTGCGCAGGCGATTTTGCGTCGCCCCATCAAACACCATCGAGCTTCGCCGTCGGCAAGAATTCGGGCGCTCGGCGATGCTTGGTTGCTTGCTCGAACGCGTACGCGATTCGCAGCAACTTCGGTTCCTGCCATTTGCGGCCAAAGAAACTGATCCCAAGCGGCAAGCCGAAGACGTGCCCGGCCGGGACGGTGATGTTTGGATATCCCGCGACCGCCGCGGGTGAACTGCTGATGCCAGACCAATGATCGCCGTTGATCAGATCGGTCAAGCACGGTAACCCCGCCGACGGTGCGACGAAACAATCGAGTTCGAGATCGTCCAGGATGCCATCGATGCCTTCGTCGCGAGTCAGTCGCAAGCACTTCGCGCGGGCTTCGATATACGCGTTGTCGGTCCACTCGCCGCGCTCGACCGCCGCCTCGAAAAACTCTTGGCCAAAATACTTCAGCTCGGTGTCACGGTTGGCGTTGTTGAAATCAATCAGATCCTGCAACGTCTTCATCGGCGAATCGGGGCCGAGCCGCGCGAGGTAAGCCGCCATATCGTGTTTCAGGTCATACTCGAGAACTTTGGTTTCGGCCGATCCAGCCTGTTCCGCTTTGGAGAGCCGCTCGGTGTCGACGAGGGTTGCGCCCGCGGCCCGCATCGCCTCCAAGGCCTCTTCGAGGACCGTTTCGCAATCGTCGTGAAAGCCAAAGTAGTTTCGCGCCACCGCGATCTTCGCCCCATTGAGACCTCCGGCGTCGAGGAATTGGGTGTAGTCATTCGATCGATTCTCGTCGGCTTCCGCTGTCGCAATGTCTTGCGGGTCGGATCCGGCAAGCGCGCCTAGCAGCACGGCCGCATCGCGAACCGTACGCGCCATCGGCCCGGCCGTGTCCTGGGAATGCGAGATCGGTATTACGCCCGTTCGACTGATCAAACCAAGTGTGGGCTTGATGCCGACGATCCCGCAACACGCCGAAGGGCAAGTCACCGAGCCGTCCGTTTCGGTCCCGACGGCGACGGAGCAGAAGTTCGCCGAGACGGCGGCACCCGATCCGCTGCTTGAGCCACATGGATTTCGGTCCAGTGCATAAGGATTGCTGCACTGTCCTCCGCGGCCACTCCAGCCACTCGTCGAATTGGTCGAGCGAATGTTCGCCCACTCACTCAAGTTGGTTTTGCCGATCAACACCGCACCTGCTTTCCGCAGTCGCTGGACGACAAAGGAATCCTCGGGAGGTGGCGGCGCATCGAGCAGCGCGAGCGAACCCGCGGTGGTCTTCATTTTGTCCCGAGTGTCGAAATTGTCCTTGACCATCACGGGGACTCCGTGAAGCGGGCCGCGGACTTTGCCCATGGACCGCTCGCGATCCAAGTCGGCAGCAATCTGCTCGGCGTCGGGGTTGATCTCAATCACCGAACCCAGCTGGCCGTCCAATGACTGGATTCGATCGAGATACATGCGTGTCAACGAAACCGCGGTGTGCTTTCCGTTTCCGAGTCCCGCCGCGAGCTCCGCAATTTCGGCCTCCTTCAATTCGAAATCGCCACCGACTCCTGCGTTGGCCGCGGTATCCTCCTGCGCCGAGGCGACTTTGGCAGCCATCGCACCGGCGATGGCGGTGGTTCCAAGAAACGTGCGTCGATCCGCCTTGGTACGATTCGTCATGGTGCCTTCGTCGCTGATGCTCGATCGAATAAGAATGCTATTCAAGGTCATTGTGAGCGCTCGTCCAGCGTCGGCTCCCAATTGGGAATGCCTCGTTCTTGGAGCTGCTTTTCGTAACGGACCGTTGCCGGTTGCTGCTCCGCGTACGGAGCGTTTTCGTTGACCATCAATGGCAGGGTCTCGTCCCACCATGCATCGAACGCGGAACGCATTTGGGCGACGACCTCGGGATGTTCGTCGGCGACGTTGGTCTTTTCGTAGGGATCGTTTTGAATGTCGTAGAGCTCTTTGTTGTTCACAAATCGCCAGCGTTGGGAACGGACACCACAGTTCTTGAACTTGCTCAGGTTGGGGTCGGCACCTTTCTCCCATCGCCCCTGGTGAATGAACAAGTTTCTGTCGGGCCACTCGGCTGTTGGGTTTTCCAGGAGCGGCAGCAGTGACCGACCGTCGATCGTTTGAATGTCGCTCGGAATCTTGACACCGGCC
>JBCBLJ010000578.1:0-5491 GCA_038520195.1 Planctomycetota bacterium | reverse complement strand
CTTCAGAACGAAGTCGAAGAACTGCTCAACGCGCTGCGTCAAACTCGCGACACACCCGATGCCGAGGCACTCGACCGGGTTGACGAACAGATCGCGATACTCGGCCCGGAGATCACCGAGCAGCTCGAGTCGGCCGAAACGGAGATGCAACGTCTCGACGGCATTGTGCCCGCGCGACGAAAACAGCTTGTTCGGGTCCGCGAGCGGATCGAAACGCTCGACGCCGATGTGGATCGCCGCGTTTATGATGTCGCTGCCATGGAAGCCCGGATTCAGGACCTGAAAAGCCGGGTTCCGGAAGTCGCCGATAAACTGGCGATGATCTTCGCGGCGGGCGAAACGCCCATCGATGAGCGACCAAGTTGGTTGCGGCCTCGCAAGAATCGCCGTCCGGGTGATGAATCGATTGAAAGCGGTGTAGTCAACGAATCGGATTTAGGTGAACTGTTGGAGGGCAGTCCAGAGACGCTCAAGCAACGTTGGCAGGCAACCTTGCTGTTGGCGACGGAACTCTCCGATGCACTGCTGGAGCTGTCTCTCGTCCAAGCCGAAATCCGGCTCCAGGGTATTTCCCTGAAGCCTTCGACGATCGACGCGGAAGACGCACTTGGCTATGCGCGGGTAAACCGACTGGATTGGATGAACGCGCGGGCCAACCTCGTGGACAGTTGGCGAAGAATCGAGTTTTTCGCGAACGCCTTGCAAAGCGATCTTGATGTGGTTGTCGATGGCCAACTCGGAACCAACGCGGATAACATTTTTGAATTTGATCATGATCGCAGCCGTGTCCGTTTCGGCATTCGCTTTGATACGCCGCTGACGCGATTGGTCGAGCGCAACGCGTATCGTCGGGCGCTGATCGACTATCAGCGGGCACGGCGCGATTACATTCTTTTCGAAGATCGAATCAACCAAAGCCTCCGCAACACGCTTCGCATTATCACGCTCAGCGAGATCAATCTGGAGGTCCGCCGCGCCGCGGTCCAGGTCGCGATCGCACAGGTCGACATCGCGCGACTGAAGCTCAATCCACCGGTCAAGCCAGACCAGCCCTCCCGCACGTCACCGACGGCGGCCCGCGACCTTGTGTCCGCGCTCACTGATCTGCTCGACGCTCAAAACGACTTTTTGAACGTGTGGGTGGCCAACGAGGTTTTGCGGGTTTTGCTTGATTTCGAGATGGGAACGATGCAACTGGATCCCACAGGCGTGTGGATCGACACGGGAATCGCTGGACAAACGGATTCACCCGCGAGCGACGATTCGCCCGCCGAACTCTTGGGTTTGCCGATCGATCCGCAAAATCAGGCTGATTTCGAAGCCATTGGCGTTCAACCCGCGTCGAACCCAAAATAGCGGTCGGCTGACAGAGACTTTTCCGTCGACTATAGTTGAGTATCCCGCCCGGTTCGCGTGTTCGCGATCCACCCCCTCCCACCTCCGTCCGAAAGCAGACACCGCGCCGATCTTGTATCGGTTCCCAACGGATTCTGCGCATCCGCTCTGTCGCATGACTTCAAACTCTCCAATTCGACCTTCGCGAACAGGCTCCATCGAGTCTTCACTCGTTGTCGCGGGGGCGATTCTCGTGGTCTCGGGCGTCGCCGCCCAAATGATGTTTGGCACGATCACCGGGTTACTCAGTGGTTTTTTCGGTGGCGAAACCCAACTCGAGTTTCTGACCGCGAAGCCGACCATTGGTCCGTTCTCACACATCGTTCTCGAACGTGGCGAAATCGAAAGTTCCCGGAACGTGGAGGTCCGTTGCGAAGTCCGCTCGCGATCGTCCGCCGGAACCAACATTTTGCAAATCGTTCCGGAGGGCTCCTGGGTTGAAGCCGGAGACTTTCTTGTTCGGCTGGACGATTCGGCGTTGGAAACCCAGAAAATCCAACAACAGATCGTTTGCAGCAACAGCGAATCGGCAGTCATCGAAGCCGAAGCCGCGTACGAGTCGGCCAAACTCGCGCTCGACGAATACGACAAGGGGACGTTTCAAGAACAACTCGAACAGCAACTCAGTTCGGTCTTTGTCGCGCAGGAGAACCTCCGCCGCGCCGAGGAGTATTTGGTTTACAGCAAGCGTTTGGCAAGCCGAGGCTACGTTCCCGAAGCCCAATTGGAAGCCGACGCTTTTGCCGTCGAGAAGGCTCGCAAGGAGCTGAACGTCGCCAACACCAAGCTCGACGTGATGAAAACCTACACGCGAGAGAAAATGCTGACGCAGCTGAGGGCCGCGATCAAAACCGCCAAGGCTCGTCTAACCGCCAAGAACAAGACTTGGGAACTCGACAAGATCCAGCTTCAATTCTACGAAGACCAAATTGGTAAGTGCAACGTCGTTGCGCCTGCCAGCGGCCAAGTCGTGTACGCCAATCGCCAGAGCCGAAGCAATACGACGGTCCTAATCGATGAAGGGCTGCCCGTTCGCGAACGGCAAGTCATGATCAATCTTCCCGATCCAAATAAGATGCGCGTGATCGCGAAGGTCCATGAATCCCGAATCGGCCACGTGCGACCGGGGATGCCCGCCGAGCTAATGCTCGACGCGATGCCCGAGAAAGAACTGGTCGGGCGAGTCACCGAAGTCAGCGAGTATCCGCTGCCGGCTGTCAGCGTCTACATGGACCACGTGAAAGAGTACGAGGTTGCGATTGAAATCGATTCGCCGCCGGAGGGTCTCCGCCCAGGGATGACTGCGGAAGTGCGTGTCCTGGTGCAAGAGATTGACGAAGCGCTCCAGCTCCCCATCGAGGCGGTCACCGAACGCGACGGCAAATTCTTCTGTGGCATTCCGGGAGAGGAAGGGATCGAAACACGTGAATTGGAAGTTGGCGCCGCCAATGAAACCGACGTGATCATTCTCGGCGGCCTTGGCCCCGAAGAAGAAGTTGTACTCAACATCACGGATCCCGAGATCACCGAGGCCTTGGACCTGGCGATCTAGCGTCGTTCGTGAAGCGGTGGGAGCCTGATTCGTGAATCGGGCTGATCGCATTCCGCAACTCCCAACCAATCTTGCTGATGTCGACCACGCTCGAACCCTCTCCACGCGTCGACGTGATCGATGAGGTGCACGATTCGGCGCTGCGGATACGTGATCTATGCAAAGACTATCCGCTTGGCGGTGAGACGCTCCGGGTTCTCAAGGGCATTGACCTGGATGTGCCGCGTGGAGATTACGTCGCGATTATGGGACCGAGCGGTAGCGGCAAGAGTACCCTGCTGAACCTGCTTGGCGGTCTCGATTCGCCTACCAGTGGCGAATACTGGATCGGCGAGGAAGACGTTTCGAAGTTAACCGACGACCAACTCTCGGCGATCCGAGCCAAACGAATCGGTTTTGTTTTCCAAGCGTACAATTTGCTCCCGCAGCTTGATGTGGTTGAGAACATTCAGGTCCCGTTGGCTTACAACGGAGGAATGACGCGAGCGGACCGTAGCCGGACCCGGGAACTGATCGAGCTGGTTGGTTTGGGGCAGCGGAGCGACCACCGTCCGACGCAGTTGTCAGGCGGGCAACAGCAGCGCGCCGGCATCGCTCGGAGTCTCGTGAATCATCCCGAGTTCATTCTGGCTGATGAAGCGACCGGGAATCTCGACACCGCGACGACCGAAGAAATCCTCGAGTTGTTTGATCGTCTCAATGAAGGCGGCTCAACGATCGTGATGGTTACGCATGAGCAGGAGGTGGCCGATCGGGCGCGGCGGATCGTGCGACTGCGAGATGGCATGATCGAAACCGACCAGCGACAGCGGCCACCGGCGAGTGCGTCGCGCAGCGACGACCGCGAAATCCGTCGTGGCGGGCCGAGTCAGTTGATGCTCCGTCTGCGAGACATCCGCGTCGGACTGAAGACATTGCTCATGCACCCTCTGCGATCCATGCTGACGGTCCTGGGGATTTTCATCGGCGTCGCCAGTGTCATTTGGCTTTTGGCGATTAGTGAAGGCATCGCCGACAAGGCAAATCGCCAGATTGAAGAACTTGGGGCGAACAATCTGATCCTTACCACGTCGAGGCCGTCGGGCGATCAGGTGCAGGGCAAGAAAGTCTATTTCTACGGTTTGACCGAAGAAGACTGCATTCACTTGAAGGAAAACATTCCGACGATTTCCGATGCCATTCCTCTTTACCGGCGCACGGGGCGTGAGTTCCGTTATCTCGATCGGATGGTTGAAGGCGAAATCAATGCCTGCACGCCGCGGTACAAAGAGATTTACCGGCTCGAGATGTCGCGTGGTCGTTTTCTACTCCCCAGCGACCTCGAAAATCGCGCGAATGTCTGCGTGTTGGACCACGAAGTCGCGCGGCAGTTGTTTCGACACGCAGACCCCATCGGGAAGTCGATTCATATCATCGACGACTACTTCAAGGTTGTCGGCGTCACGCAGCCACGCGCCGAGATCGAGCGCGTGAAAGGGACGACATCGGGGCAAGACTTCTCGGACAACGTCTATATTCCCATCAAGACGTATTGGACTCGATTCGGGGAAGCTTACTCGACGGGGAACAATGGTGGCCGCGCGTGTACGCAGATCACCCTGCGATTGAAAGATCAGAACGATGCGGTGGTCACAGGACAGGCGGTCGAACAGGCACTGAAACGAACTCATTTGTTCGATGACTTCCAGGTCGGTGTTCCGCTGGAGCTACTCAACCAAGCTCGTAATACCAGATTAATGTTCATGGCGATGATGGCACTGCTGGCGAGCATTTCGCTGGTCGTAGGCGGTATCGGCATCATGAATATCATGTTGGCGACCGTCACCGAACGGACGCGCGAGATTGGTATTCGTCGCGCACTCGGTGCACGCCGCAAGGACATTACCCGACAGTTCTTGATCGAAACGGTTCTGCTGTCTGTCTGTGGAGGACTAACGGGAATCCTCGGAGGGTTGACGTGCAAGAACATGATCGCCGGATTGATGTGGGCGGCCGAGCAGTCGTTTCCCGAGTTGATGAAATCACTGCCCGACAGCGTGCAAACGCTCGAACCGATTGTGATTCCTTGGTCGATCCCGATCGCGTTCGGGATAAGCGTCGCGGTCGGCGTGATCTTTGGGCTTTATCCTGCGATTAGGGCGGCCAAAATGAGTCCCATCGATGCTCTTCGTCACGTCGGTTAATCCGATCGTGCTGTGTCACGAAGAAGTCATGCAGAGTGTGGCGTGACGCCGCGAGCATCCCTTCGCCGACCCGCGTAAAATATTGGACGATGGTCTATCTCACCTTTGGGAGTTCTTCATGGTCATACCGATGTGGCTCGCAAAGTCGATCGCCTGGTTGGGGATCGGCCTGATGCTCTTCGCGGTGGTCGACGTGATTCTGCGACAATGCTTCGATGTCTCGTTGACTGGCAGCAATTATGGATCGGCTGCTTCGTTCGGCAGCGGGTTCCTGATGAGGCACTTCGGCGAAGCACTCGACGAGGAGTAGACTGATGTTCGGTTTCGAAAAAACGCGTTTCGGATTTGTTTGGATCGCCCT
>JBCBLJ010000535.1:0-5921 GCA_038520195.1 Planctomycetota bacterium | reverse complement strand
CTGCGGAACTGGGGCCACATCCACAGGTTCAAACTCGGATACGGCGCGAGCCAAAATGCCAGCCAAGCTCGTCCGACGTGAATCCCCGGGAACGTTCCGGCACAGGCCACGGCAAAGATCGTCATCGCCTCCGCGGCACGGTTAATACTAGTTCGCCACTCCTGGCGGAACAAAAACAGAATCGCACTGATGAGCGTTCCCGCGTGACCGATGCCGACCCAGAAAACAAAGTTGACGATCGGCCAACCCCAGAAGATCGGCGATCGGTTTCCCCAAACACCGACACCGGTATAGATCAAGTAAAGGATCAGAAGCCCCAACATTTGGAGCAGTGCGAACGAGAACAGAAACCCACCCACCCAGCCGGCGCTTGGGGGCCGCTCGGCGACGCGGCAGACCGACTCGGTGATGTCATGATACGTCGTTTCACCCAACACCAGCGGGGCGCGTTCGCCCGGGCGTTCCGACGAATTGTCCAATCCGTTTGGAATGGCAAGTGCCATGATTGTCTCGTTGAGTGTCGTTAAAAGGTGTGTTTGTTTTTCGCAGCGGGTCGATTGGGCCGCCTGCGGTCAGTGCGTTTCGTCGTGAGAGTGGTCGTCGCCGTCGGAATGACCTGCTTTCGCGTGCCCGTCATGATCGTCGCCGTGATCATCTCCATGACCGTGATGCGACTTCACTTCCTCAAGGTCACTCAGCTGGAAGCTCGTCATCAATCGCGTGTGAGGATTGCGGATCCGTGCCAAGTACTCCGTGCGAGCCTTCAAATTCAGCTGTTCCAGAAGCCCATACGACCGCGCCTTGGATCGCTTCTTCGCGACCTCTGAATCCGGATCGGCGATGTTGCCGAATTCGATAGCATTGGTGCCGCAAGCAGCTTGACATGCCGAAACGACTTCGCCATCAGCGATCGGCCGACCGCCTTCCTTCCGCGCGTTGATTTTTGCCTTCTCAACCCGCTGCACGCAGTAGGTGCACTTCTCCATCACGCCGCGTCCGCGAACGGTGACTTCGGGATTTAGCACCAAAGACTGAAGCTTTCGATTGGCGTTTTCGATCGAGCCGGGATAGGCATCAATCCCGTATCCGACGCCGACCTCTTTGTTGTAATTGAAGTAGTTGAAGCGACGCACCTTCACCGGACAGTTGTTGGCACAGTACCGCGTTCCGATGCAGCGGTTGTAGGCCATCGCATTGATGCCTTCTTCGGTGTGGACCGTCGCGGCGACCGGACAGACTTGCTCGCAAGGTGCCGTTTCGCAGTGGAGGCACATCATTGGCTGATGCACGACCTCCGCATTCTCTTCATTGCCTTGGAAGTACGTGTCGATGCGAAGCCAGTGCATCTCGCGGCTGTTTTTAACCTGCTCGGCACCGACAATCGGAATGTTGTTTTCGCTTTGACAGGCGATGACGCACGCGTTACAGCCGGTGCACTTGGAGAGATCGATGGACATGCCCCACTGCGGCAAATAGTCGTTCGCCTCGTCTCGCTCAATCTCTTCGATCGGCTCGGTACCCAGTGACTGATATTTTCCAACCTTGGGAACGTGTGGTGCTTTCGGTTCGGCCTCGGCGAACGAAGGGACCTTGTCAAACAGGGCTTTCGTACCTTCTCGAATTAGATTGCGGCTCCGATCCATCGTTTCTTGCTTTCCAAGCTCATCGATGGCCCAGTGGTTCTGGGTGGTCGCGAATTCATACTCCGTGAAGTTAGGACGCGCCTCGACCGACGAAACCAACATCATCGCGTCGGACGTGCGGAGCGGCGAAACGTCGAAGCCGACGATATCGACTTCTCGGTCCGCAAAGCCGCCGACCATACCGGCTCGGGTTCGGCCGTAACCGATCGCGACACTGACGACGCCGGGTGCGATCCCCGGTATCTCATAGACGGGCAATTCGATCTTGCTGCCCGCTTTGCGGAGCGTGACTGTGAGCCCATGCTTGATGCCAAGTTTCTTGGCCGTCAGTGGACTCATCAAAGCGCCGTTACCCCAAGTCATCTTGGTCACCGGCTGCGGCAATTCCTGAAGCCAGCCGTTGTTGGCGAAACGACCGTCGTAGAGACCATCGGGGACGGTGAACAAGACTTCCACCTGATCCAAATCGATCTCATCAGCCGCAAGCGCGACCGGCTTCTCACTGGGAAGGTCAGGAGCCGTTCCCGTTACCGTAAGGGCTTCACCGGATAGCTTGAATTTGCTTGAGTAGCCGTCATGCAACAACAAACGCCAATCGCCTTCGGAGAGCTCCGCACCGCGAAAGCCTTCGGCGGTAGCACGCACGAGTTCCATCGAGTCGTATGTCGGCTCATCGAGCATCAATGCGAGGACTTCTGCCGCCGTCCTTCCTCCCATCAAAGGCAGAATCTGAGGTTGGCAAACACCGTAGTCGCCATGATCGTTGACGCAGTCACTCCATGACTCCAACGGATGCGCCAGTGGCAACGACCAATCACATACGGCCGCCGTTTCGTCGTCGTATTCGCCCAAGTAGGTGGCTGAATCGAGCTTCGAGATCGCGCCGATCATGTCGACATCACCGGGCGTCGTGACGACGGGATTGTCGCCAAGAATCAACAGCGACTCGATATCGCCGCCATCGATCGCCGAAACCAGATCGCCGAGACCGACGACATTCTCAATCGCGGAATCGATCAGCGGCACGAACTTCTGGGCCTTGCCGAACGAACCGAGCTTTTGATTCATCGCGATTCCGGCGGCCACCACGTCGGCGCCGAGTGACTCACCGACCACCACAACCGCATCCTCACCAGCGTCGACGATGTCGTGCGCCAAACAATCGAGAAAACGGGACAATCGAGCCGAACTCGAAATCTCGTTGAACGCACCCGATTCCTCGGCGTGATCGTGCGTTCCGCCGCCGTTGATCGAATCGACCAAACGGCCGAGTTCGGCGAGGAACGCGGGCATCTGGCTCGGCCGAAGGGCGAGTCGCGAATCGGCCATCGTGCCGGTCGTGCTGAAACCGCCCTCGACAACGTACATTCGGCTCATGTGATCTGTCGGATCACGATTCTCGGCATACGTCTTGGAGGTAGACGGCGCCGCGGGATCGGAACCGAGGATATCGGCCTCGAGCGTGAGGATGACCTTTACATGACTGAGATCGAGCACCTGCTTGGCTTCGCGACCGAGCATTTGCTTCGTCGCGGTCCGCATGACGGAACCACCGACGCCATCGAACCGAGCGATCATGGCCTCTGGCAGCATCTCGCGTAACTTGCCGACCATTCGCACCAGTGTCGGGGAAGCTGTCGGCGACATCAAAAGTGCAAATCCCTTGCCGCCAGCGTCTTTGTTGATGGTTGCCCGACCGACGGGAAGAAAATCGCTCCACTTTGACTCTTTCTTGCGTGGCCCCTCACGATTCAAGAGTGGCCCGTCGTCGCCGCGCGAACGATCCGGATCATAAAGAGATAGTATCGATGCCTGTACCGATGCATCGGTGCCGCAGTTTGCGGGGTGATCGGTGTTCGGCTCGAGATGCTGAGGCCGCCCGTCGAAGCAACTCGCGAGCAAGTTATGTACCCGACCGGCCAATTCAAAGTTTGTCGCCCGCTTGTACCATTCGCCGGGAACGCGACCGTCGGGACGAATCACAAACGGCGCGATGATCTCTTCGGGGTATCGACAGCCCGCGACGCCAGCCATTGCCAACGAAGCACCCATGATCTGCATCCAGCGGCGTCGCGAAACTCCCTCCGGGAACTCGGCGGCGGCGACCGGGAATTCGCGGTGCAAGTGCTCGTTCTTGAAGTCCTCACTGCCGTGCAATTCCGAGAGGCTTCGCCAGTAAGTCGGAGCGGAGTCGGCTGTCGGGGATTCGTGCTGAGTCATGTTTGGTCGGAAGCTGAGAAGGTTTTCCGGGATGGTTCGTCAGACGCCTATCGGTGACAGACGGCGCAGTGCCGTTTGGGCTGGATATGCTTTTCCTCGCGCACCTGCTCGGCAAAAGCTTCCTGATCCCAGTCCTTGGGCGGCTCCCAGTCGAGCTTGGTCACTTGATCGACGGGTCGAAGGTGGTCGTTGGGATTCTCGTGGCACTCAATGCACCAAGCCATCGACAGCTGCTCGTGCTGATACACGACTTCCATCTGATCGATCCGGCCGTGGCACGTCACGCAGCTGACGCCCGAATTCACGTGGGCCGCGTGGTTGAAGTAAACGAACTCGGGCAAGTTATGCACGCGTTTCCACTGCATGCTCTTCCCGGTCTTCCAACTCTCGTGGATCGGCTTGAGCTTGACGCTTTCGGTGTGAACCGCCGCCAAAGCCGATTGACCCTGCTCATTGGCGGGGCTGTGGCAATTGACGCAGGTCGCCGTCGGCGGAACCGCGGCGTGAGCTGCCTCGAAAACGGTGTTGTGGCAATATCGACAATCCAGCTTCAGCTGGCCCGCGTGGATCGCGTGGCTGAAGGGGACCGGCTGCTCCGGCTCGTAGCCGACGTTGAGTGTGACGGGATCGGTCACAAGACCGCCCATCGCAGCAGCGAATAATCCCCCACCGCCGAGCGCAGCGCCCAGCACAAGAAGAAAGGGATTTGACCAACGAGGGAAAAGAAAGCGTTCCATGATCATCAACCCGAATCGAGGTCGGGCGGCAAGACGAGCGAGATGGCTTGTCGACGTTGTAGGAAGTATCGGTTCAGAAACCGCATATTGGCAAGAGCACCGAGTGACCGAGCGACATTGTGCCGCTGGCTTTTCACCCTTCGCGCTGGTGCGCATCGTCGCAGTCAAAGCATGTTGAGAATTGCTCGCAATGTTTATGACGTCTGGATCACCTCATGACAGCGCAGTGCGACAAAGCGTCCTGACGGATTTCATCCGGAATGGATGCGAGATGATGAGGACTGACGAGTGCGAACCGACCCATTTCACGCTTGTCTCTCAAACCAGTCGCCGGATTCACTCACCGGATCCACTCGGCAACGCATCGACTCAAACGCGGCAGCCAATTCCGAGACGGCCCAATCAAAATCGTCGATCTCAAGCCGATACTCCGGCCAACTCCATCCCGAAGGCCACATCTGGTGTGGGGCCGGCCAGCGGCTTCCTTCGGTCGATCGGTGAAGGCGAACCAACAACCGCGGCATGCACCGGTCCGGAAGTGCACGGCGCGGATCCTTGGGTAAATCGGGCAGATGGTCGCAGATCCAAGGTTGATCCGTCGGATCAATGACGTCATGGAAAACCTCAACGCTTACCTGGTCTGCGAGGGCTTCGCAAAGCGCGCGTCTTGTCTTTAGCTCCCCCGTCACCAGCGCGAGTGAGGGGATGCCTTCCGTCAAGTGTTTTGTCAGCTGGGCAATGGTCCAGCCGAATCGCGGATCCTGAAACTCCGCGGCCACATCGCACGCCGGTTGCAACACAAACTGCCGCGCCGTGTACCGTGGATGCGGGACAACGAGGCTGTTTCCGCCCCCAACGAGTTGTCCGTGAAGCACCACATCCAAGTCGATCACACGCGCATCCCATCGCAAACGCCTGGTGCGACCAAGTTCGTTTTCGACCTGCTGCAGAAATGCCAGGACTTCGCGAGCCGATGCGGTGGTGTCGAACGCGGCGATGGCGTTGAGAAACTGCGACTGACCGCCGGGGCCGCCGATCGGCGGAGTCTCGAACAATCGACTTGTGCGGAACTCCGACTCGATCAACGAGGAAGACGCGACTCGCCGCGCCGCGGCTGCAAGCACTTCGCGGCGTTCGCCCAGGTTGCTGCCGAAACTGATCACGCATTGGGAGACGCGGCGCGAAACGTGCTCACTACTTCCCGGTAGTGGGTGCGAGCGGGGATCATCGTGACTCATGCGGCGGCTCGTCGATCAGTCGGTTTTCGAATGGACCGCACGTATCAACTCCATGCATCTGCCGGGCCGGTCAGGCGACGACG
>JBCBLJ010000383.1:0-7600 GCA_038520195.1 Planctomycetota bacterium | reverse complement strand
GACGATCTCGGTCTGGTCGCTCTCGGCGATCACCTGATCCTTCCATGTGGCTTTCGGCATCGGAACGGGCCTTTTTTGTGCGAGGGATTGGGCACCGCAACCAGTCTACCGCACCGACAACTCACCGAAAGTATCTGCCAAGTCGATCATCTCGCACTCTTCGCGCTCGTGCTCAACAAAGCGGTACACGTACGGGTAATCGAAACCATAACCCTGAGCCATCGATGACGCTCCCCCGCCAAAGCGTTCTCGTTCGCCCAACCGGACCGACTCGCTACTTGACGTCGGTTTTCTTTTCCGGCGTCGTCGCCACTTCGGCTTCGGGCTCCGCGGGTGCTTCGGCGGCGGGCGGGTCGGCAGCGATCATCCCGACGCCATGATCAAAGCCGCTGTAGTCGGGCCAACCTTCGTGAAACTGCGTCTGGGCGGTGTAGTCGACCGCCGGCCGGTCGTAGTAATCGGTCGGCAACGTTCGCGTGCCAAAACCGAATTTCAGAGGGCTTCCGGCGAGCTTGGTCTTTTCGCGGATCGAGCCGCCTTGGAAAGGACCGATACCGAGCACCCAGGTGTCCTTCGCCGTCGCAACCGAATGTCGAACGCCGGATTGCCAGATCGGTTTTCGTGTTTCGCGGTCATAGGCAAAGGCAGCAATCTTGGCGGCGGCTTCGCGGGCGTCTCGGCGGGCGACCGCAATTTCAGGCAGAGTGGGCAGGATCGGTGTCTTGGAGATCAATGACGCGGCGCTATTGAGAGCGTTGTTGGCCGGGATGCCGTACGTGACGAGGTGATTGTCGCTGCCGAGCGTACCGATCCGGGCCTCGATGACAATCTCGGCGTCCTGTGAAGAGTCTTGGATCAGGCAACCGGCGGCAAAGACTTGCTGCCGCAGCGCGCTGATCACGTACTCGGCATTCACAAAGCCTTCGCCACGGACATGTCGTAGGTAGCTCGTGTCGAGGTAAACCTTGCGTCCAGAGAGTGGGCGAAAGTCAATGTTTTGAATGCTGCGGTCCACCGCGTCACTGACCACCAGTTGTTTGGTCGCGTGATGTTCGCGCGTCGTGCCACAACCGACGGTCAGGGCGACCAACGTGCAAACGAGCATCGTGAAACGGCGGACGTGAAACATCAACGCAAATGGCAGAGCAAACCGGTGGGACGTAGGCTCTGTACCGATTGCCGAGCCAAGCCCGCAAGTCCGGTCGCACGCATCATTGGCCGGGATCGTATCCCCACCGCTGTGCCGATCCCCAGGGCTTGAAAAAGCGGAGGATCCGATCTTGTCTTTCCGATGCCTTACAGTGTCCGCCTCGTACTCAGGCGTCCCGCCGGTGCTCGTGCTCGTCATCGATGGTTTCTTTCGTTCCGCTTTGCAGAGTGCGGGGAAATTGAGGTTGAGTTCGAACGCTCAATTTCACCCGTCGCGGCGTACGACCGTTGAAGTTCGACGGACCGCGGTCGTGGAGGTTTCGATGACGAGGACGAGTACCGCTTCGCTGAGTACGAGTAGGACCGAAAGCGATTAAATGCGCTGAGCAATATAACTTGTCGCGATGTAATGACTCAGCTTCGCGATTGTTGGATTGTCCCAGGCGACTTCGGGCGTCAGCATCACTCCGGACCAGTCCTCAGTTTCGCCGCTCAGTTCGACCGCTGTCATGCTGTCCAACCCGTAGTCGGCGAGCGGAGTCTCGCGGCAAACGTCCGCCGGCGGCACTCCGGCTCGAGCAACGAGCCAAGCGCTCATCCAATCTTCGATCGCCACCCTCACTTGGTCTTCATCGGATGTCTTTGGTCGCTCCGGCAAATGTGGGAACGCGATCGGTGCTTGTTCTGACAACGACGATCGGTCGTAACGATGCTTCGTCCGCATCGACTCATCCAAGAACGACTCACGACACGCCGAGCGACGGACCTTGCCACTCGTCGTCACCGGAATCGATGCGGCGCGAACGAGCCAAATGTGTTGCGGGTCGACGTCGTGCACATCGATCACCGCGCGGCGAATCCGACGCGACAACTCCATCAACAACGTGGCGTCGAAGCCGCGCGGCAACTCGGACACGATCGCCAGCGCTTCCGATCGGGCACCTTTGACCGAAAATGCGACGGCCATCGGCGTTGTAGTGCTGGCACCCGGATTCCATTTTTCGTGCGACGAACGCACGCAATCGGAGACCGTCGATTCGATGTCCTGTGGGAACAGGTTCCGCCCACGAAGAATAATCATGTCTTTGACGCGGCCGGTGACAAACAACTGGCTGTCGCGAAAGAAACCCAAATCACCGCTGCGGCAGAATCCGCCACCGACACCGGCAATCTCCGCGTCGAAACGATCATCGGTCTCGGAGGCTTCCGGCTTCCAGTAACCGGTGGTCACGCCGCCGCCGCGCACGCAGATCTCACCAATGCGTCCGTCGTCCAGCGGCGCCAAAGTCTCTGGGTCCACGATCCGCAATTCGGTGTTTGCGACCGAAGAACCGCAGCCAACCAACTCGTGACGTTCGCGTTTACGGAGCTGCGCGGCCGCCGCATCGTCGAGCACTTTCACGACTCCGTTTTCGAACGACGACCGTTCGACGGTCATCACCTTCGGCTCCCCGGGGCCGTCTCCGCCCGCGACGAGCAACGTCGCTTCGGCCAGGCCGTAGCACGGATAAAAAACGTTCGGGCGAAGACCGTTGTCGGCGAAGCGATGGCCGAAGTCGCGAAGCGTACGAGGGCTGATCGGTTCGGCGCCACAAAACGCAATCTTCCAACGATCGAGCTTGAGCGAGTCGGTCTGACTCGGCGGAATCCGATCGACACAAAGCTGATACGCAAAGTTGGGCGCGCCACTGATCGTCGCTCGGTAGTCACTCATCGCTTGCAACCACCGAATGGGTCGTTGCAAAAAGGCGCGGGGGCTGAGCAATAAGGAATGCCCACCGATGAACAGGGCTTCAAGAATACCGCCGATCAATCCCATGTCGTGATAGAACGGTAACCAGAACACGCCGCTCTCGATCGACGGATCGCCATCGGTTGCGTCGTCCGCAGGCCACTGCAAACCAAAGCCACGTCGGATCGATTCCAGGTTCGAAATCAGATTTCGCTGTCGAACCATCACCCCTTTGGGTTCGCTGGTACTGCCGCTTGTGTACTGCAGGAACGAGATCGAATCGGGCTCACACCGGAACGGTTTTGGCAAGCCGTCTGCGTCAGACGCGCTATCGGCCGCTGCCGCGTCGGTCGCCAGGATCGGCGCGTCGATCACGGTGGCGTCCAATTTGGAACGCTCGATCTTGGACTCGGTGTCGCGATCGGTCAGGATCGCAATTGGGCGACAATCGCGCGCCGCCGAATTCAGCCGCGGCATCTCGCGATACGGTTTCGGGAAACAGGTCGGGACGGGAATGCACCCGGCGATCTGAGCGCCGATAAAACCGACCAAAAAATCTAATCCCGCGGGATACAACAATAGCACACGCGGGGCGTCCTCAGGTGCCGACTGATTGTCACCGACGCCGAGGGCTGTTTGGAGCGAAGCGGCCACCCGAGTCGCCTGTTGAAACAACTCGCGATAACTCAGGCAGATCGATTCCTCGGCAATCTCGTCGTCCGGCAAAAAAGTGACCGCCGAACGTGATGGATGACGTGCGGCCCGCAACTCCAGAAGTCGCGGCAACGTCATCGTCTGCTGGCAAGCGAAAACGTCCGTCTCGACGGTCATGCCGTGTGCTCAAGTCCTGAGAGGTGTCGATCCGGGGCCGGAAACGGTCTTCGGCTGCGGCGTTCGCCCAGAGCGGCCGCGTTGAAGAACGTGAAAGTACATGAAAAGCCCCCCGCGCGACCACGGGGCCGCAAATTTCGGCAGTTGTCGGTCGGCTTTGACAATCTGGCTTCCTCAGGGAAACAATCTACCTCGCCAGATCACTCGCCCGAGGACGCCAATCCTTTCGATGCACTTCGACGGTAGCGTCTCTCACGAATCCTTCACGCTGTGAGCCGGACTCACAAAAATAACGCGTCCCATTTCATTCCCGTCGCCCACTTTAGTCGCGAAACGCCATGAATGCTTCCTCGAAAACATCGACGTCCCCGGGCGAAAGCCGACCGGATAAGGCCGGTTTCGGTCGAACCCGGATTGGGTCGATAGCCATCGCGATCCTATTGGCTGTTTACGCGCTGCTGCAGCCCCATTTGAACGAGCGGTACGGGTTAAACCTGCCTGGCCTGGGGAAAAACGGCGCGCCCGCGACGATGGCGGAGAAGTCCGCCGAGCAATCGGCGTCGGAATCCGGCACCAGCGCTAACGAAGCGACGAGGAATCGGACGGACGAGTCCGATGAACTTGCAAACGCAGATCGTGGAGCCACCGAGCGAGCATCCACGCCCACATTGACCGCTCGCGACAAAACGCCGGATTCGCCGCCGACGGCTTCAGTGCCGCCCGCCGGATCCGCACCGCCCGCCGAGAAATCATCGAAATCCTCGGCACCCACCAATACGAAACAGGCGTCAACCAAGACCGAGGACGACGCGGACGGCGACCTGCTGTTCGGCATCCTCCGCGAAGTCCGGCACGACCGATTTCTGTCGCCGCAAGGTATCCAGTACAACCCGGGCAGCGCCGAGGGACATCGTCTAGAACACCTTCGTCGTCACATCAAGGATCAACCCAAACGCCCCGGCAAACATGGGGTCTTTGACGGTGGCATGGAAGGAGCGCTCGCCACGATCGACCGGGCTTACGAACGAGCGAAGAAAAAGATCAAGACGACCAAACGAGTCGAGGGCGACCGCACGGTGTACACGGTCGACATGGGAGGCCGCGTCGGATTCGTCGGCGGGAGAGACGGCGGTCGACAACGAAACCCGATGGCACGCCGCGTGCGAATCGTGCTCGAAGGCACTCAGTTCATCACCGCCTTCCCGCTTTAACAACGGACCGCCCTCCTCCACACTCGAAGAGACTCCTATGACCATCGGTCCACTCCACTCGATTGCTCGCTGCCCCGTTTGCGAAGGCGGCCTGTGCGGCATCCGAATCTGCACCGGCGATGACCCCACACAGAAAGCACCGTCCGCCGGCTTCGTCATGTGCGATGAGTGCGAAGCGATCTGGCTCGAACCGGATCTCACCGCCGCACCGACGTACGCCGACCCCGAATCGCCGACCTGTCCGATTTACCATTGCGGCTTGTGGGGTGGCACCCGATGGGCAAACCGCGAGGAGGTCGAGCGACTTGGCTGGACGTCCAACGTCGACACCGACTTGGCCATTGAGGAAGACACACCGGAAAGCGACCGCTGATGCTTCAAACGATCGAGCTGCCCTCGTTCTTGAACTGCCGACTGGCGGATTCGCTGGAAATCAAGCTCGCCGAGTTACGATCGCGAATTGAGGCGTTTCAGGATCGCTGGTACCAAGATGCCCCCGAACAATTCGTCGCCGCCGACTACGAACTCGTCCACCACGCCCTCGCGTGGATCCGGGAGACCCAACCATTGGCCGGTGGGCGATTTCTCGAGTGGGGCTGTGGCTTCGCAGCGGTTTCCTGCCTCGCTCGACTCCAACAGTGGACCGTTTTTGCGGTCGAAGCACACGCCGATTTGATTGGCGAGGCCCGTGAAACGATCGCGCGTTGGCCCGCCGAAGTCGAATTGTTCGAGGGTAACTTTCTTCCGCAAGACGCCGATTCGCTGGCCGATGAGCCGACGCTGCCTTCACTGGGGCACGGCGGACAAAGTGCGTATGACGTGTGGCAGCTCGGACTCGATGACTTCGCGATCGTCTATTCGTATCCCTGGCCCGGCGAAGATCGTTTTCACGAAGACGTCTTCGAGCGCTACGCCGCCACCGGGGCACTACTGCTAATGTTCATAGGCCCCAACGAAATGCGGCTTTGCCGCAAGGTATCGGGAGGGCGTTTCCGATGAATGGACCGCTCCGCCGAGCTTCAGTTTGGTTCCTACAGCATGGAAAGCTGGCGGAAACCTCGATTGACGCTTGCGACTCATTTGGCATTTTGCAAACAAAAACCCGCAGCGTTGAAAGCCGCGGGCATTGTCGTGTACGCGTCTGGGTCCGATTGCGGGATGGGGGGCGACTAGACTGCCGCTGCGACCGGAAGATCGGCGACTTGGTAGGCTCGTGAGCGGAACAAGAAGTCGATGATGTTGCCTTCGTGTGGCTGCAGCCAGTTCAGTCGATTCGTGGGGATTGGCCCGATGTTGACTCGGTCGATGTCGACCGAAGAACCCGCCGCGGCGACGAATTCGGGATCGGCGGTGATCACGGTTCCGACGAGCGTTGGCCCAATCTTCCGAAGCATTTCTGCTTGCGGGCATTCGACGACGCTCACAAATGGGAACATGTATTCTTTCATCGCCACGCCGCATTCGGGTGAGTCGGCGTGGACAACCATCGGACGCAAGTAGGCGCAGTGTTCGCGTTCGATGAGCTTGTCACCGGAGTCGGCGGTCATGTCGGTGACGCCCGACTCGGCGAGGTCTTGCTGGACCATCGCATGGGTACCGGTCGCCATGGCGGGAACGGTGAACGCGGCGAGTTGAGCGTTTTCATCCGTCGGTGGAAGAACGTCGACGGGGCCGATCCTTTCCGCGATCGCTTGGGCGATTTCACGGGTGTGCCGACTCGCCCAGATGCCGCTGCAGTTGATGCATGAACGGCCCGAGTTGCTCAGTACGCTCTCAACCATCACATCCAAGTAGGACTCCCAGTCGTCGACGATGTCGTCGCCGAGCAAGATTTTTGACCAGCCAGGCCCGTGTGCTTGGACGCGAGGGTTACCGGCGTGCTGAGCAACCGTCTGGGCACTACCAAAGATCATGCTCCGCGGCGTCTTGGTCATGATGGCTCCACCGGCGTCGTGCCCACCGGGGTAAAGCCCGAAGGCTTCTGCGGGGACACCAGCGGCAATGAACGCCGAGACCATTCGGTAGGGCGTCCACGGTTCTTGCGACCCAGGCTTCAGGGCGAGCCCGACTTGGAGTGGGATCGCGGGCAACCAAAGCGTGTGGACGCCGGGTGAGTTATTCGGCAGCACGGCGCCAAGGATCGGCGTCTGGGCCTGGTAGCTCACGATGACACCACGTCCCTCTTCACCAAAACCCTTGCTGAGGATGGAAAGATCCAGCCCGCGAGTGAGGCACTCCAGAATCTCATCGATGTGACTGAGAACGAAGCTGTTTTTCTTGAGGTTGGATCGGCACATGTGCTCAGGCAGTCCCGTGCTGGCCGATTGCTGATGGACGAATTGGTCCACCGTCTGCATCGAGTCGCCGACTTGCAACTCACCGTTCTCAAACAAGTCCGCCGCCTTTTTCGACATCTCGATCAGCTCGGCTGTCGAGTACTGCAGCAGCGCCTTACGGGCCTTGTGAGCCTGCTTCATGTCCCGGCCAACGATCCCTCCACCGACGGTTCCAAACTTTGCGATCGGCTCGCCGGTGTCAAAATGCACGACGTCCTTCAGTTCGATCGATTCGTAAGGCTTGCCCCAACGCAGCGGTTGCAGAGTGATCATGGTCCGGAAAGGTTCTTGGATGAATGGAAACAGATTCAGCTCGGGTCGAAACCGCGTTCTCGACGACG
>JBCBLJ010001095.1:0-2123 GCA_038520195.1 Planctomycetota bacterium | reverse complement strand
TTAGGAGTCGTTCGTAAATAACTCCGGCAATCGGTTAGACTGGGTCCTCCGGCTTACCACGGAGGATTGCCATGGGTCGATACAGTGAGGACGTCGAAGCTCATATGCTGGCGTTGTACCAGTCTCTGTCAGAGAAGGATCGCCGACGATACGCATCGGTCGAGGCAGAGAAACTCGGACGCGGCGGCATCGAGTACATCGCAAGTCTCTTTGGCTGTCACCGTGACACCATTCGTCAAGGGCGACTCGATATCGAGATGCTCCCCGAAGATGCCGCCGAGGGACGAGTCAGAAAAAAGGGGGCGGGCGCAAAAATGCTAGCTGTTCGCAGCCAGGACTCGTTCAAGCGATTGAAGAAGAAGTTAAGACGCAAACGGCGGGTTCGCCCGTCGAGGATGGAATGATCTGGACCAATATGGGATTGAGGACGATCGTGGCGGGGATCGCCGCGAACGGTTTCCGTGTTTCCCCGGGCATCGTTAGTCAAATCCTGCGGAAAACGCTTGGCGTCGGTCGGCGAAAGATCTCCAAAGATGTGCCGTTGGGTAGCAGCGAGTTTCGTCGTGATCAATTCGATCGCTTGACGGAGCTTCGTCGCCAGTACGAAGAGCGTGGCTGGCCCGTGCTGAGTGTCGACACGAAGAAGAAGGAGTTGCTGGGGCGATTTGCTCGGAGTGGTCGGTCGTGGACTGACGGCCGAATTCGCGCGCTCGACCATGACTTTGGTTCGTATTCGGACTTCGAAAAAGCGATTCCCTACGGCGTCTTCGATACGATTGCCAACGAAGGCTTTGTGTATCTTGCGACCGGGGCGGATACGGGCGAACTGGCTGCTGATGCGCTGCGTCGATGGTGGTATCGGCTCGGACGCAAACGTTATGAAGGGGCTGAGGGGATTCTGGTTTTGGCTGATTGCGGCGGTAGCAACGGGTATCGCGTTCCCTTGTATCGCGAACGCCTGCATGAAGTCGCAGGCGCAGTTGATTGTCCGATTCGTGTCGCGCATCTGCCGCCGTATTGTTCGAAGTACAACCCGATCGACCATCGACTATTCTGTCACCTCAGCCGTGTACTGAGCGGTCGGTTGGTTGAATCACTCCATTGGATGCAAACGTTGTTTTCACAAGTGACAACGAACACCGGACTGAGCGTGGTCTGCGAACTCGCTCGCAAAACCTACAGGTCAGGTTGCAAAGCCAGCGAGGAATTCCGAAACAACGACCCGACAATTCGCGACGAACGTCTCGGGCAGTTCAACTACGTGATCGGGTTGTGAAACGACGAACTTATTTCCGAACGCTTCCCAAGCGTCGCGGATGTACGAATCCCCGCGTCCCAGTCTCGGGCCAAAAGCCAATCGCCAGTAGCAAATTTGACATGCGGTATGTCTGATAGCGTTTTGATCCGACGAACGGTAGGGTTGACCGGGGCCGAGCAAACGATCAACCATCTGAAAAAAACGCTTTCGAGGCCTCCGCGTCCAACCCATTGTTATCCGCAAATTTCTGTCACATTACGTTTTGCGGAACAATCGGTGATCTACGAAAACTCGCATGTTGATTGGTCAAACCGGTAGACAGTGCCCAGCCGGTCGAGCGCCTCTCCGACGTACAAGTAATCGTTGAAGTGCATCATATCTGGGTCGTCATCACCTGTGATGCAGAAACGGCATATGCATTTCGCAATCCGATCCTTCGCGGGATGGTCGGCACCAAATTGCGCCGCAATTTCCGCGGACTCTTCAATGACGTGAGGCAGCTGTTCACGTGCAACCTGAAGGACGTAGCCGTCCCATCGAAGCGTGATGGTCTGTGATGCCGCAGAGATCTCCAGCGGTGCATGTTTGTCGTCAGCGTAGAATCTTTGCAGTTCGGCGGCCAAGGCATCGATTGTGATGCTGGATTCGTTGTCGACAAGAATGAGAGATTCGTACATCGGCTTTATTCAGCTTGCCTATTGGATGAATAGGCGGAGAGAATGGCTTTGTGTCTGATCGGATAACGTCGGCGATCACGCGGTTCGCGGACGATTGGCTTTGGGGTTGAAGATATTGGCTCGTTGCAATGGCGTGAGGGTGACGCATCGCAACAGCGAGCGAACTCACGTGCATCGATTGGTTCGCG
>JBCBLJ010001203.1:0-1563 GCA_038520195.1 Planctomycetota bacterium | reverse complement strand
TCAACCCGTTCGCGCGGAGTTCCCTGAACTGATGTTGGAAACCACAGGACCCGGTTTTCGCGTTCGCGGTCGGGTTGTGAGTGAGACGCCCGTCTATGGAATCGTGGCTTACACGGACCCCGTGGGTGGTGGAGACTATGACGCAACAACTCAATGTGCAGTACCGGACGAAGCCGGACGATTTGCGATCGACTGCGAGGCTCTTCAAAAGGGAAAGAGCGGTGAGTTGAGACTGGTGACGTGTCACGTCAATGGAAAGATTTCAAGCGAGCGTTTGAGTTACGTCGTTCCACGGGACGGAAGAGTCGACCTTTCGGAGTCGATTTCGCGATTGCAGCTACGGGCCTTTGTCGCGGCGGTCCGCGCCGGCAACCGAAACAAGGCGGAGGCTCTTTCGGGACAGTTGGCGGAGCGTCCGAGGAGCATCGCGCGGCGGGTGCTGAAGTCGCGGTTCGGATTGCCGCCAACCAAAACTGCGGTGGAGATCGCAGACTCGGTGCTTTCGATTGGGCTCACCGACGTCCGCCCGGAATCTGCGAGCGTCGGTTGGATCGCGCCTCGCTACGACTCGCTTCCCGACGATCGGGTGGTGATTTCAGCGGGTGGTAGACTTTTCGAGCGAGGAATTTATGCCCACGCCAAAGCGGAACACCGCTACCAGCTGGCGGGGAAATGGCGTCGTTTAAAGGGCCAAGTTGGTGTCGCGACGGGGCACCCTGGAAGTGTGGTCTTTGTGGTTTCACTCGATGGAGCGGAACTTTGGCGGTCCAAAATGATTCAAGAGGGAAGACTCGCTGCCTTTGATGTCGATGTCACGCGCGGCGGCGAATTGCAATTGACCGTCGAGAACGGCGGCGACGGCAATGGCGCGGACTGGGCGGTGTGGCTGAACCCGCGGTTGGAGCGTTGAATCCACCGGCAGGGTGCCCGCCTGATACAATTGATCAGAGTGACAACGTCTTCAACAAACGGATTTGCCGCTTTGATCATCGCCCGCCGCAAAACGTTTCTTGGCTTGTTGCTTGTTGGGTTCATCCTCTCCGGTCAAGTTGCTTGGGCCGCCACTTACTCCGAATGCGAAGCGTTGTTCCGCAGCGGAATGATCGACGAAGCGGAGGAGATCGCGGCGGCAGAAGTCGAGCGCGGCGTTTGGAACCGACGCTGGTCGGAGCTGTTGATTCGCTGTCAGTTATGCACCGGCAAGTACCAAGCGGCCCTCAAGACTTATGATGCGGCCCTCGAACGCTATCCGACGAGTTTGCCGCTTCGGGTGCTCGGGATCGAGATCGCCCGGTACAACTCGCTGGAGGATCGTGTCGCGAGTGAAAAGGCAACCATCCAACGCTACTTGGATACGGGCCAGCTGCGGTACGCGACCGCGGACACCTTGATCGCCGCGGGGCGATACTTTTCACAAAATGGCATCGACGCGAGGATCATTCTGAAGTCGTTTTACGACCGAGTGCTGGAATCGGAGCCCGATAACTTAGAGGCTCTGGTGGCGACCGCGGAACTCGCGGTCGACAAGGGGGACTTCAAGGTCGTCGCCGAAACGGTCCAACG
>JBCBLJ010000515.1:0-6118 GCA_038520195.1 Planctomycetota bacterium | reverse complement strand
GCATCTTTCTGTGCTTCTTCACGCTGGTCGAGGTCAACTACAACCTGATGCAGCCACAATCGTCGTTGGCAGTCTTTGTCGGCGTCGGGTTGGTGCTTTGTTTCTTGACCTTTCCGCTCCACAAGCGACTGGCTTCGGTTCGGGCGTTGCGGTGGGTTGACCTCGACCAGCGTGAAGAAGCACAGAAAGATGCCGAGTGCCGTGACGATAGAACGAGAGACTCGTTCGAACCGGGTGGTGTTCTCACCGGAATCGGGCTGGCTCACAAGCATTCCTGGGGGCAGGCCGTGTCGCAATCTGACCCGGCAGATTCAAAGCAGCTGTCTACCGTTCAACGAACGGCGCGAGTCACATGAGGATAGTCGAAGGATGTGTGTCGAAGGCAGCGCGATTCACTCGTCCCCGGTCGACGCCTCTTGGGCAGTTTCGGCGGTGCCTTCGTCAACAGCTTCCGACGCAGCGCCTTCCTCATCGGACGCCGCTTCTTCCGCTTCACCGCCTTCCATCAGTCCGATCTCTTGATAGAACCGAACCGCTCCGGGGTGGTATTCGATCCCGGTGTCGCGTGCCACATTCTTTTCATTGAGTGCTTTTCCAGCCCCATGCTTGGAAGCGATCTCGGCGCGGTTTTCCCAGATGGATTTGGTGATCTCGTAGACCAACGTCTCGTCGGCCGATGCCGAGGTGATCACGTGCATCGAGCCGACGTTCAAGCCTTCAAAGTCCTCTTCAAGCCCAACGTATTTCCCCGCCGGAACCGTGATCGGCTGGAAGAACGGGTACTTCTCAATCAGCTTCTGACGAGTCGCCTCGTCGAACGGAAGAAACTTGACATCAAAGGTGCGAGCGGCTCGGACGATGGCTGGCGCGGGAATCGCACCACCCAAGAAGGCCGCATCCGCGGACCCATCGGCGAGCTGATCGACGGCATCACTCTGTGTCGCATTGAGCGACTTGATGTCGTCCCACTGCAGTCCGTGCTCCACCAAAATCGGCTCGATAAACATCTGGAATCCCGCACCCGCCGGACCAGTGATCACACGCCTGTCCTTTAGGTCGGCGATCGACTCAATTCCTGAATCAGCCCGAACGACGAACATCGCAACGTTCGGGGCCATCGTTGCGATCGCACGAATGTCGTACGCCTCGTCCCAACTCGCTTCTCCCCGAGCTGCGAAGTGTGAAATCGCTGCATTCGAAAGCGCCAGTTCAAGCGTTTCTTGCTGAAGCAGTCGAATGTTCTCTTGCGAACCCTTGGTGCCCTTGATCTGCACCTTCCAATCGATCGACCCTTTGTTGGCATTCAAGACCTCGGCGATCGCGCCGCCGACGACCGGGAACGCACCACCGGGAGGTGCCGTGCCCATGCTCAGGAATTGCCGCGTCCCTCCGCCACTGGATGTTTCCGATTTACAGCCTGTGAAAGCGGCGATCAGAACGAGCGCGAGACCGACAAAACAAGACCGAGAAACCATCGGAGAACCTGGACGAAAGGTGGGAAGGTGAAATGCCCGGGGCGGGAGATTATGGTACCACAGAACCCTTCCTCGGCTAGTGACCGCTTCCTCCCCGCCTGCTCACCTCCGCCATGATCCGAACCCGACTCGTGCTCGTCGCCACCCTGCTGACGGTGACCGTCTTTTTCGCCAAGACACGCGGTGAGGCGGCCGAGCGCCCCAACGTTCTGTTCCTCATCTGTGATGACCTGAACTGCGACATCGGTTGCTACGGCCACCCCCTCGTCAAGACTCCCAACATCGATCGCCTTGCGTCCCGCGGCGTACGGTTCGATCGCACGTATTGCCAATATCCGCTGTGCGGTCCCAGCCGAGCGTCATTCATGACGGGCCTGTACCCCGACCAGACTCTCATCCGAGGCAACTCGATTCACCTTCGCCAGACGCTGCCGAACGTACAGACGATGTCACAGTTGTTTCGCCGCAACGGCTACTTCGCGACCCGTGTCGGCAAGATCTATCACTACAACGTTCCAAAGCACATTGGGACCGGCGGACATGACGACCCTTATTCCTGGGATCGAACGATCAATCCATCGGGGCGTGACAAAGATGACGAACACCTGATCTTCAGCCTTCGTCCCGGCTCGTTCGGCGGAACGCTCAGCTGGCTTGCCGCCGAAGGCAGCGACGCCGAGCAGACCGATGGGATCGCCGCGGATGAGACGACTCGGCTGCTGGAACGATATGCCAAAGAGCGCAGACGGTTCTACCTGGCCGTCGGGCTTTACCGCCCACATACACCCTACGTCGCGCCCAAGAAGTACTTCGATATGTATCCGGCCGACAAGATCGTCGTTCCGTCGGTGCCCGAAGGTTACTTCGAAACGATTCCCAAACCGGCGCGCGACTCGGTACGTCGCCGCAAGGAACAGCGAGACCTCAAACCCGAACTCGCCCGCGAAGCCATCCGCGCATACTACGCGTCGATCACCTTCGCCGACGCACAACTCGGACGGATTCTCGATTCACTCGAAGTCACCGGACTCGATGAAAACACGATCGTGCTTTTCACCTCCGACCACGGCTATCACATGGGGGAACACGGGCACTATCAAAAGACGACCTTGTTTGAAAATGCGGCGCGCGTGCCCTTGGTGATCGCCGGCCCCGGCGTGACCGCGAAAGGGCAAGCGACGAACGCCCCCGCGGAGATGGTCGACTTCTATCCGACGCTCGCAGAGCTGGCCGGCTTGCAACCACCGGATTACGTGCAGGGCGTCAGTCTCGTGCCGACGTTGCGCGACGCCTCGGCTCGGCCACGTTCCTCCGCACTGACTCAGTACAACTCCGGCTATAGCTTACGCACCGAACGGTACCGCTACAGCGAATGGGGTGACGCAGGAGCGGCGGGTCGCGAATTATACGACCACAAGACGGACCCGGCGGAGTTGAACAACCTCGCGGGGAGCAACCAACACGAGTCTGTCGTCCGAGAACTCTCCGGTGAATTGCGGTCGCGGATCCAACTCGCGAAGGGTCCGCTGGGCGCAAAGCTTCAGCAACTCCCGGTCACGGGAAAACGCTCCTATCCCCAGCCCGCTCTACCCGGAACGTTTCGCGGCTCCGAAACAGATGCGCGCTAGACAAAAAAGCTAGGTAATCTTTGAATCTGGCAATTTTTCGGCGAACAAGTTTTTCGGAAAAATCAGCCCAATTCTGTTTTAGTCGCGCGAGAAAACTGGGTACGTTGGATCTTGGCTCAGATGGAAAAGTGGGCCACAGGATGATCTTTTCTTGCTAACGACTAGCCTTCCATCGCGTTCGTAGAGGAGTGTCTTTATGACCACCGCGACTCAGACCCCCACGCGACGAACGACTTCGGCCGCACGAGTCAAACCGTCACGCGTTGATCCGAACACCCCCTTCTCCTTGGCCCAAGACCTTGAACCCTTCGGTACTTGGACCAGCAACCCGATCCTCGTTCCGCCGAAAGATCTCAGCAAAGAGATGGCCGAGACGATGATCCAGCAGAGTGGGCTCTTTGCGTCGCGAGAGACGAGTTGGTCGCGGATTGTTGAATCGCATCGAGACCGATTCACGCAGGTCCGCGAAATCGAGATGACCAAGGCCTCGATTCGTTTGCCGAAAGGCAAACTCTTTGTCAGCGTCACCGAACAACAGGACTTCGACAAGATCACCGACTCTGTCCCCGCCTGCGTGCAAACGCGTTTGGATGAGTTCCTCGCCGGTCCGGGTAAACGCAAGGGTGTGAAGGTTTACTACCTCAAGCCGTTGTGCGTCGAAGTCGACGATCAGTTGCACTTCACGTCCGAGAAGGATCTGCGCGCTGCCATCAATGGTGTTCAGGAGGAAGTCTTTCGCGAATACCGCAGGATGTACCTGCTGAAGCGCCCCAAACAGATGATGCTGAACCTTGCCAACGCATCTCTAGCCGTGCCGCGTGCGATCGCACAGTACAACGTCAAACGCCGGCAAAAGCAAATTGACGCGTATCAGCGAAAGCTGGAGTTCGAACGCCGAAAGACAGCGCATCGAGCCGCCAAGACGCACCGCAAGTTCCGCACCGATGGCTGCACCTTCGACGAAATGCTCGCCCTGACCAATCCGCTGGAGACGGCGGACGTGATTGAGCAGTATGGCGTTGAAAATGAGTTGTCGCGGGCCAAACGCGATCAGCTGATCCGCATGGCGGCAGGTAGCCTTCCGTGGTTCGTCGCTTTGACCGTCGGCGGTTCGTACCTGACTTCGTTGGCCATGGCGATCACTTTCGCTCCGCCGGTTCTCGTGTGTGACCCCGCCTTCGTCGCGGAGTTCCCCGATTCCAAACGTGTCGTACTCAAGATCGGTCACTTCGATGACATCGGCGGCGTACGGCACATCGAGATCTGATCCAGTTCGAACCCTGTGCGGCGGACTCTGTGACACTGATTGTGCCGGAACACTCATCGCGATAGGTCACACCACGAAAGGCTTTTTCGACACCGCCCTAAGCGAAGCGAGCGATGCCGGAAGTTGTGCGACGCTACTCGATGGTGACTTTGTAGTCGGTTCCCGGCAAATGTTTGGCCATGACCTCGGCGAGTTGCTCCTTAGCGGCATCCGGGTCGGCGACGTCGTATTGGAAGTCCATCTGGTCGAAACCACCGCCAGCACCGATGAATTTCCCGAATCGCGCGGCATCCAGTTCGTCGGTGATTGCATTGCGTTTTGCCAGCTCATCACGATTCGGCATCGCGTCTGCCACAGGAATACTCACGGAAATCGAAGGGGTCGAAGCGAAAAGTGACTTGAACCAATTGAGCATTTGATCCTCGAGCGTACAACGTTAGCGGCGTTGGCGGCAACGCGAGGGATCCAAATCACACGTCGTTACCCATGCTCAGGCTAACTGAAAGTGACTCGCCTTTCACCAGTGTGCGGTGCCCCAGGCTCAGCCCGTTGACCAACCAACCACTGCAAGCGTCTGGGACCAAAGGGACGCACGTGCCCAAGCACTGCCCAACAACATCCAGCGCACAAGTCAATGCCCACTGACTCCCCGGGGCAAGGTCATGGTCGTCGAAGCCGGTAACGTCACGAAGTCAAGGATGCCGATCACCACGAGAGGTTCTACCACAACGCCCGAATAAGCGAGCGAGAGGAATCTCTAACCAAC
Organism: Planctomycetota bacterium; assembly: GCA_038520195.1. GTDB lineage: Bacteria > Planctomycetota > Planctomycetia > Pirellulales > Pirellulaceae > Stieleria. The sequence continues at coordinate 982 of JBCBLJ010000515.1, read as the reverse complement.
TTTTACCAGGGCCATGCCTGCTGCCGAAGGGCCCCGCGTAAAACCACCTTGTGCGACGCGGTACCTCAGAGTCGACATGACTGCAGAATGACATTCCGATATGTCAACGAGATGCGGCGAGATCGTTGGACACGTACACCGTCCACCACATCCGATTTGCGACCAGCGATTGCGTGCCGCCAGTCATACCGTGATTCGCCAGCAAGTACGACAACACTGCGAGGACGGAGAAAGATCGATCGTTTTTTCGCCACATTCGACCGAGGCAAAATCCATGATGCAGCCCGAGCCAAGCGTGATCGAAGCGATAGTGTCTTTAAAGCAAGGTTCGCAATCGACGTGCGCAGAGATTCCCTGTCCTGGGTCGTATTCTTTGACAATCAATTGGTCGGGAGCGACGGAGAACAGCTCGCGATCGACGAGTGCTGCCCCGAGAGATATGGCCCAGTCCGGAAGCGGCCCTAGAAACATCGATTCATCAACCGTGCGAGCCTTGTAGTCGTATTTGTATCCGTAGTGCTGGACGCGCCGTTTGAGGTCGTCGAGCCACGCCGCGGCGTCGATCCTCTCAATGAGATCCGATTCGACCTTTGTTGTGATGAAGTCGTCGATGTAGGTTAATCCGGGGATCATTTATTGACCGGCGTCAAACATCGGAAGTGGCTCAGGCGGCACTGCGGGGATCCAAATCATTGGTCGTTGCCATTTGATTAGGGTAACTGAAAGTGACCAGCTTTCACCAGTGCGCGGCGACCCCGCTCAGCCAGGGTTGACACCCAATTGCTGTAAACGCCTGTGCCCAGCCGAATGAGGTACCCACGAGGAGTTCCCATGTCTCAGTGACGCCTTGTAACACGGTACCACACCGCGCAATTGATCATCTTCTTCGAGGTAGCATCCAATCGAACCGCGTTTGACAGCAAGGATGGCGATTGAAGCGCAAGGGTTCTTCCCGACGGCTATCGCACAAACGTCACCGAGT
>JBCBLJ010000121.1:0-14086 GCA_038520195.1 Planctomycetota bacterium | reverse complement strand
GCTGCGATGCTATCCATTCAAAAATGTATGCTTGTTTGCCGCTTGCAACAAACGACCGACCTGAGCCAATCATGGATTGCGCCCAGGCGAACCCAGGCTGATTCGTTGGTGGGAGATTGATTTTTGATTCGATCTTACCGGTCCTTGTATCGATAACAACGGAGCTGGGACCGATCGTAACGCAGAGCATCGAACCGTCAAACCCGCAAGCAACCGTCGAGACCGAACTTGGTGTCATTCTTGTTCTGACGGTCCTTAGCCGTTTGACATCTCTTGTTGAAAATGTGGAGACATAACAACGCCGAGACTCTTTGATGCCGGTCGTCCAGAGAACGGCAATATTCTCTTCGGTAGCGTCGAACGCGGAAGCCAAAGGTAAAGCGAAAGTTTCATCGTCAAGTGGCAACCATCCGATGCGATCAAAGTCCTTTAGGTCATACAAAGCAAGTCTGCCTCGCTGTGCCGCAACAGCGAATCCGCCCCGTGGTCCAATCTCGTGGGCGTTGCACTCGATGTGTTTCGACCTTGCTTTGCTGATTCGCTCTCCCGATGAGGTGCAGAATTTCGAGAACCCGCTGTCGAAACCAAACACGACTACGGAATTGCCGTTGTCGAGGTAGACAGCCTTCCGCGGTTTTGGTTGGCCAAAAAGGCGGTGTTCCTGTTCGAGTCTATCGAGTGAAACAATTCGTGCAGGAGCGGAATTTGCAGTGAGACAGATTGCACTTCCGGTCGGCGACACCGTGACACCGTATCCGCTACCAAGCTTGGCGATCGGCTTTACCATGTGGCTTCCTCGGGATAACGTTAGGGATGATTTGGTCGCCGCGATTAACTTGGGCAAACGCCGGAACGGAGATCGCTAGACGCCCCGCACGATTGGTTCCGACAGTTACGAATCGCTGCGACCTCGCCAAGCGACCTGCTTGCCACGTACGTGATTGAGCAGCGCGATCCACTGCAAGACGACGAAGGTGATCGTGGCGGGCACATGGCAGGCCGCGCCAAACATCGACTGGCGAAGTTGAGCCGCGGCGATGACTCGTGGCAGGTGTGCGATGACGATCGCCAAACCGGCGACGATGACAGCGGCGGTGTTGCGTGTCGCAAGCGAGCAGCCGAGCGCAACGGCTGGCAGGAGACTCGCGCCGAGTAGCAGAACGGTGAAGACTCCGATCAACTTTGGGTTCGCGATTCCTTCGGTGGCATTTTTCAGTAGGCCACGAACGACCTGACTCGCGCCCCGATACATCCGGCACCGCGCCAGAGCAGACCCATCCACCACATCGGTCATCAGTCCCGCCGCGCGATACGCACGCGGCAGTTTCAAGCCATCATGCCTGGAGCCACGGATCACCTCATGGGTCCCCGCCGAACGGTAGGCTTCGCGTGTCGTCAGAAAGAGCTGCCCGCAGCCGGCCGCAAGGCTTGGATCGCGCCGCTCACGCATCCTCGAAAACGGCAAGAAACCGAGCAGAATGTAGTGCATCATTGGGATCAGCCAACACTCCAGCCAAGTCCCCGTCTCCTGCATGGGGAACGCACTCAACAGCTCCACGTTTGAGCCGCGGCGGTGACGGACCAAGCGGGCAACCGCAGTTGGATCAAGGCGTACATCGGCATCGAGGAACATCATCAGATCGAATCGAGCCGATTCCGCGAGCTGTTTGCACGCGTGTTGCTTGCCGTTCCAGCCAGATGGTAGAGACTGTCCCTTGAGCAACCGCACCCGGGGATCACTCTCGGCAACGGATTGGACAATCGCCGCCGTGTCGTCCTCGGAGTGATCATCCAAAACGATCACCTCGAGTTCCACGCCGATCGAAGCCAAGCAGGATCGGACACAGGCTTCAATCCCATCGGCTTCATCGCGCGCGGGAATCAGAATCGACACCGCGGCGTCGCCAATGGAGTCATCGTCCGCCGCGTCACCTTCAGCCAAGCCGTCTGTAACCCGATCCAAGCGAAACAGCGGCAAGTTGGCCAAAAACATGAGCGTGGGAAGTGCCGCCAAGACGATCGAGGCGATGGCAAGCGACAAGATCATTCGAAGTGCTCGCCGTGCGCGGCTTTGAACGAACGTCCGGTCACGAACGCTTTGAACCGACGGATTGACTCGTACACTCCACCGGTTCCACGGTTGCCACGCAAGAGATTCTCAAATCCGTTTGAATCACGCGCGATCGACCGATCCGCCAACCGTGTCTGGGCTTCCCGGAGTGCCCTCGTGAGGTGGCAATTCCACTCCGCCTTGGATCGCTCGGGTGCTTCGGCGACCATTTGGGCCGCGCCGAGCGCGACCAAACAAACGGGCAAGCGTTCTTCCCAAAAAACATACTCGAGCGCGACCGGTAGCGCCACAAGCGTCTCCGACTTGCTGCACAGGTGGGATAAGCCGGGTTGTAGTTCGGCTTGATGGTCTCGAACATCCGCAAACCGGCCTTCCGGCGTGATCCAAAGGGCGGTGTCATTCCCACTCAAGATCTCACGACTTCGTGAGAGGAACTCGGCGGCTCCACTTCGCGTGTCGAGCTGAACACCGAAGAACCCGAGTTTCTCGAAGACGCGATACTGCTGAAGCGCTTCGGCATCGATTGGCGCATAGAACTGGCGATCGGGAAAGAGACTTCGGTTGAGAAAGTGGGCGATCAGCGGGTCCCACCATGATGGATGATTGGCATAGACCACCAGGGACGCATCTTCGGGAATGTTTTGCTCTGGGCGATGGCTGTTCTCGATTGCAACGGCGTGGAAGTGGCGCTTCAGAAAAGGCGCTAGAAACCGGTGGAATCCGTTTTGGAACCAAGCGGCTGGCCGCTGGATGCTGTTTTCCCTTCCAGTTTGCAACTTCAAAGATTCCAATTCGGCGTCGGCAACGAGCTGGCCGCGGCGACGCCGCGATCATGCGTTCGCTGATTGTTTGCTGAGTTTTCCGTGACGGACGTCCTGATCCAACGAGTCGGCCGCGATCCATCCACTCATCATCACCATCGGCATTCCAGGGCCAGGATGCGCTGCTCCTCCGGCCAAGTACAAGCCTTCGGTGTCCTTTCGTCGGTTCCCGGGCTTGAAGGCTCCAAGGAATTTGCCGTGGCTAGCCAAGCCATAAATCGCACCGTTGAGAACTCGGTATCGGTTGTGAATCCCCTCCGGCGTGAGTGATGCCTCGTAGGTAATGGCGTCGCGAATTCCGGCCATGCCCGCGCAGGACTCCAGCTTGTCTAAGATCACTTCGCGATACTCGGGCAACATTGATTTCCAATCATGATGCTCGCGCAAGTACGGCGTATGCACCAGAATGTACAGCGCCTCGCCGCCGGGCGGCGCGACCTCGGGTTCGCTGATGGCAGGAGCGCAAACATAGGCCGTGGGATCCGGGGCCGGTTCACCCTTGTCATAGATGAACTCAAACTCCTTTTCGGGGTCTTTCGAAAAGATGAAGTTGTGATGCAGAAGCTGCTCGTAGCGCCGATTCAAGCCCAGGTAGAGCACGACGCCGGAGCATGCCGGCGAGAAGTGGTTCTTCTTTTCGAACTGACTGGCTTGGGGAGTGTCTTGCAAGAGTTCGCGATACGTACGAACGGCGTCACAGTTGCTGACCACCGCGTCACAGGGCAGCGTCTCGCCCGATGCGGTAACCACTCCGGTCACGCGTTTCCCGCTGGTGCGGATGCGAACGACGTCGGTCCCCGTGCGGAATTCAACGCCCAAGTCGGCAGCCAATCGAGACAGCGCTTCGGGGACTGCGCGTGTTCCACCGATGGGGTACCAGATACCTTCTTGGGTTTGCATGTGCGCGATACCACAAAGAACTGCCGGCGATGCGTACGGAGAGGAGCCAACGTATTGCGTAAAGTGATCCATCATCTGAGCGACACGTGCGTCGGGCACGTGCGACCTCACCACGGAGGCAACGCTCTTGCCCATCCGCAGTGACAAGACATCTTTGAGCACGGCGATCGAGAATGCACCCATATCCATGGTGTCTTTCAGACCGCCGATTGACTTCCAAAAGAAGAATCGATCCGAGACACCGTGCAGCTGCTCACTCAACTGAAGAAACCGCTCGTAGCCCTCGACGCTCGAGTCACCCGTGGTGAACTCACCGAGATGCTGCTTCATCTTTTCGGTATCGGAGACGAGATCGAGGACGGTCTTGTCCATCGCTCCCCCGTGCCCATCGCTTTCGAAGAAGCAACGCCACTGTGGATCAAGAGGAAGAATCTCGAGGTAGTCTTCCATTTTTCGCTCCGCTTCCTCAAAAACACGTTTGAGGACGCTGGGCAACGTCAGGATCGTTGGCCCCATGTCAAAGCGAAATCCCTCCTCTTGATGGATCGCGGCCTTGCCGCCGAGCCAATCGTTCTTGTCCAGCAGCGTCACCCGGTGGCCACGGGCGGCGAGAACGCAGGCGCTCGAAAGTCCAGCGAGGCCTCCGCCCACAACAACAACGTTTAGACTGTTCGAATCCGCAGCGATCATTAGCTCATCCGTCTGGAAGCGGGATAAAGACACTCCTTTCATTGTCAGCGAAGGCAAGTCCATCGCCAAGTAGAGGTGCTCGGCGTCTTTGGCACTCTACGAAACGCTTTGCGGGAGTTTTCTCGGCAAATATCGGACGACTCATCACAGCGTCCGGGCGTGATTCCTCCGACAGCGAGGAGTTGCCGATCGCACCAGGCCGCTCCTCGCCTGCTTCGGTGGGTGACCATGCGTCGGGCTGTCGCACGCCCCCGTCCGCCCGACTGCCGCATCAGGCGCGAAGTCAAAACCTCTAAGACGCCACGCATGGCCAAACGAGACGCGGGGACCGGTTCAAAAGACCGGCCCCCGCACGTAAGTTTTAAAATGGAGCCGAGCGACTAGCGTTTCGCCGCTCCCGCTTTGGCGACCTTCTTCGCGGCCTCTAAGAAATTGTCGATTTCCGCGGTTTCACGGAGCCGATCGAATTCTTTCCCCATCAACGAGGAATACTTCTCTTCGGTGAGGTCACGAATCAATTCCGTTCGGACGGCTTCAATGTCACTCACGACCGGTTCGGTGTATCCCTGGCATCGCAGCAAGATGTACTTGTTGCCGGTGGCGATGATACCGCTCAGTTCGCCGGGCTTGAGCTTGAAGGCTTCCCTTTCGAGCGTTGGCTGACCGCTGTATTTGCGGATCGGCGGCACCTTCCCGCTATTGCTTGCTGAGACCGGTTCGACGCTATAGTCTTCCGCCAGGCGAGCGAAGAAATGCTCCGCGGGATTGTCACGGGCCATCTTCCAGACTTTTTGTGCCGTCCGTTGATCGGTCAAGACGCACGCAAGCACTTCGACGCGAGGACCAAAGTTGGAGTCGAATCCACGTTGGATGTCTTGTTCGGTGACGGTTACTTGATCGGCGACCAACTTCTTCAGTGCCACCGTCGGCCAAACGCTGTCCTCGATGTAGAGTTCGCGGGTTGTTTCACCTTCCTCCAAGACCGACTCGTTCCAAGCGGCCAGATCGGCTGAACCATCGCGCCGAATGAATCCAAAGCTTTTGGCCGCACGTTGGATCTCGGCATCAATGTCTGCTTGAGTGACGGTTTTGTTGGCTTTGCGAAGTGCCTGAGTCAGCAACTTCCGGGTGATCTCACCTTCGAGCACGAGAGCACCGTGGCGTTTGACGCACTCGGCGGCCAATTGTGCGATGGTGATCGATTGATTGTTCACGATCGCCGCGACGCCAGGATACTTCGATGTCAGCGTGGGATCGTCAAGAACGTTGATCAAGTTTGCTTGGCGATGCAAATCCTGAAAGAGACTCGCCGACGCCCCTTTCATCTTTTGGTCGCGGATGCGATCGTTGATTTGCTCGCGAATCGCGGGGATCGCGGTCGGCGGAATGTCGGCTTGGGGAATGCGTCGCACCGCTTGCATGATGACCCATTGATCACCGAGCTGGAGCACCGGTGAAATCTGACCGGGCTCAAGAGAGAACGCGGCGTTCTCCAAGTCTGAATCTCCGGTGTATCGACGGATCGGCGGAATCAACCCGCTCACGCTGGCACTGACTTCGTCTTCGCTGTACTGCTTTGCCAACGCCCCGAAGGACTCTGGTTTGGCCGACGCTTGCTGATGCAGGCTATTCGCCTTTTGCTGGTCCGCGACCATGATCATGCGGCATTTGACCGCTTCACCGTACTCCGCCAAGAATGCTTGATTGCGTTCTTGCTCGGTCGGCTCGACTTGATCGGCGACGAGTTTTCGCAGCGCAAGGATCGGCCAAACGAACTCGCGTCCGTAGCGGCCGGGTTCGATGTCGCGATTCTCTTCGAGTAGCTTGAGGTAGTTTGGAACCGAGAAGCCAAACTTTGAGGCGAGTCGGCCGATCTCTTCGGCGACTTCTGCCTCGGTGACCGTTAAACCTCTGTCCTGGCAAGCCTGAAGGATCAGTTGACGGTTGATGATGACGTTGTCCAGGACTGACTTTCCGTAACGCTTCATCGTCGCGTCGGACAACATTTGCCGCGTGATCGGATCGGCGTTGACCACGGCGACGACCGAGTTAGCTTCCTGAGCTTGTGTCGAGGAAAAGCACATCGCGAAGACAAGTAGCGATAGCAAAGGCCACTTCTTGCGAGACATAACGTCACTCCTTTGACTGATTGTTTCGATCATGGTTTGCGGGAGTGGGCGGCAGCATCCAATCGGTCGCACCCACCTGGGCAGCGGAAAGTAGCAAAAATCTTCATTTTGACTCAAGTCGAATGTCGGGCTCCGCGGACGTACCGACGCAGGTGTTTTGATGCGGCGATCGGAGGCGTCAAAGCGGGATAGAATGAGCTTATGAGGGAGCAACCGGAAACCGAAAAGGCAGACAATTCGGACGATCTTGATGGCGATGGCGACCTGATTCGTCGCCCCATCGGACAGCTCGAGACAGTCGTCCTGTTCTATTGTGGTTTGGTCGCACCGGTGTTCGCGCACCTCTTTTTGGTGCCGACGCTGACTGGCGATATTCGCTATCAAACCGGGCTGCTACGAGACCAATACGGATTCGTGCTCACCTTCGGCGCGTTGATCTGGATGTATCCGCTGATCTTGTTCAGCCTGGCGTCGTTCTGCGCGACGGTGCTGGATCTCGATCACACGGGCCGCGAGTTTTGGGCCCGACTCGGACTCTCAACAAGCATTCCCATTGGCGTGCTGTATCACATCGCGGTGGTGGTCCGTTTTGGATTGGAACCGGCTTGGTTGATCGGTTACCACTTAGCGCCGCTGGCGATCTGGTTGCTGGGCTGGGGTTACGTCAAGTTCATCATCTGGGTGACGCCCAACCGAAGAGCGGCGTGGCTGTACGGACTCACGATCCTCTTTGGGGGCTTGACGCTCATCACGACGTTGGTGGTCATAGGAACGCGCGAACGTTCCTACTTTTCGCTGCTCGTGATTCCCTTTTTGCTCTTTTTCTGGGGGTCGCTGATCTACAGCCCGCTGTTGATGTTGAGCAGTCACGGCTGGTTGATTGCCCGGGTCCACACGCGGCACTCCAGCGCACGAAGACTGTCTCTTCGTTGGCTGATGTCTTGGGTGACGTGGCTGGGATGTTTATTCGCGGCATGTCGTTACGCGGTATCCACGTCGCTCGACGAGTACTCGAGACTACCGCTGCAAGACCCCGGTAGTTGCTTCGTCGCGACCGCCGCCTGTCGAGGGCATCGGCGTCTTGTTGGATCGAGAGAAGTCGCACGCGGTTACTGGTTGAGCCCCCAATTGCAGCGACTCAAAGCCTTTGAGATTGCGATGCAAGCCTTGCTTCCGGGCTTTCATCGCGTAATTCGCCAGCTCTATAACACGTTCGGACCTGTCATGGCTCGACGAGTGACGTCTCGCTGGGCGGGTGATTGTTGTTACCTATTGCTGAAGCCCGCCGAGTGCATCGCGGTGATCTGTTTGTTTCTGTTGCTTCGCATTGACGTTCGCTTGATTGAACGGCTGTATTGCGGACGGGACTGAAGCTCGACGGATCCGGGGCTCGACGGGGCGGCTCGGCGACGCACAATAGCTCGCACCGAATCTGTCACTCGAGGTGTTTTCCATGTCGAATTCGAACCAGCCCACGGATGAACTCAGCCAGCTCGACCATGAAATCTTGCGAACGTTGGTGCGTCGAAACGAAGTGATCGCCACGCTTTCAATGCAAGAACACTTGCCATCGGTTTCGGACGAAAACACCCGCCTCGGTCAGTTGATCGCGGCTCAGGCCGGTGGGGAACATCAATCCGAATTCGGACAGGTCATGCGGCACATCGCAAGCTTGTCTCGCGCGATGGTGCAGAACCATCGAATTAGCTTTCTCGGGCCGATCTATAGCTACAGTCACCTCGCGGCGATCAAGTACTTTGGCGATGCCGCACAATTCGATCCGGTGTCGAGTATCCCCGACGTCTTCGAGGCGGTTCATCGCGGTGACGCGACCAGCGGTCTGGTGCCGATCGAAAACAGTACCGACGGGAGAATCGTTGACACGCTGGGAATGTTCGTCAAACAACACATGCGGATTTGCGGCGAAGTCCTGTTGCCTATTCACCACAACTTGCTCGCCAGCGGTGACGCGGAGCAGATTCGGGAGATACACAGCAAGCCACAGGCACTTTCGCAATGCCGCGGTTGGTTGGCGGCTCACTTCCCGAAGGCCGAATTGCATGAAGTCAGCAGCACGACGGCTGCCGCCGAAGCGGCTTCGAAAGACACTCGAGTCGCCGCAGTCGCCAGCCTTCCGGCAGGAAGAGCGTATGGCTTGACGGTCCTTCGCGCTAACATCGAGGACAACCAAGACAATGTCACGCGTTTCGCCGTGCTCGGTACCGAGGACACAAGGCTGACGGGAAATGACAAGACATCGGTGCTCTTTCAAGTCGAACACCAGCCGGGAGCGTTGGCCAATGCGATGGCACTGTTCAGCGATGCGGGACTGAATCTCACCTGGATCGAGTCATTCCCCGCCCCAGGAACACACAACGAGTATTTGTTCTTCGTCGAGTTGTCGGGGCACCAAAGTGAAGTGGCTGTCGCGGCCGCGATCGAGCGACTCGCGCAGATTTCACGCCGACTCGACGTGCTGGGCTCCTACCCCGTCGCTGTGCTCGAAGCTTGAGACGGCGGCGGAGGTAATGGGTGAAGGCCGCATGGTCTTGTGTCGCTCCCCAATATCGCCGGAATTCGATTCGCTTGTCCTCGGGCTCTCAATGCGAGTCATCATCCGGCGAAAACGACGCCAGGTTCGCGCCGGCGACATCGCCATCGCCAGCAACAAACGTGCTCCGCCGGTCATCCGCTTGCCGCAAAGAATCTCGGCGACGGCTTCCCGGTATTGGCCAATCGAAAGGGCATCGGCGTAAAAGAACCATGCATGAGGCCAGCGACTGACCGCGTGACCGCGACGGAATTCCTCGAAGGATACCTCCTGCGTTCCGCTTTCCCGCAAGCGTGAAAGATGAGCAGCGAACTCGTTGTAGAGTTGAGCTTGAACGATCCGCTTTCCATTGATGCTCGAGGTGTGAAAGCGATAGTGCAACACGACGTCGGGTAGGTTTGCGAGTTCGCTGATCTCGCCGATTCGGAGGAAGAGGTCCCAGTCTTCGGCGATGTTGTGAGACCAATAGCCTCCGACGCGATCGTAGAGCGATTTGCGGAACATGACCGTTGGATTGCACATCGCGTGATGGTTACGCTGAAGGCGTCGCCGGATCGCTAAATGATCGGTCGGCAAATTCGATTGAAGCCCGTGGCGTTGCGCACCGAGCCGACAGATCTGACCGCCGACGAGTCCGACTTCGGGACGCTCGCGCAAGTAGCGGACTTGCATTTCCAGCCGGTTCGGTTGACAGACATCGTCGGCATCCATCCGCGCGATGAACTCTCCGCGCGCCAGCCGGATCCCGCAGTCCGCCGCGACGTGCTGTCCCCGATTCGCTTGATGAATGACTCGAATCCGTGGATCCCGTCGCGCGAATTCGTCGAGGCAGCGGCACGAACCGTCCGCAGAACCATCGTTGACCACGATCAGTTCCCAATCCGAAAATGATTGGCAGCGGATGGAATCAAGTGCGTCTGGCAGGTAAGGCATGCCGTTGTGGCACGCCATGACGATGGTTACGGAGGGCATGGTTCGCGATCACAAATTGGGCGGACATCACCCATCTAGACTGCTTGGCATCCCACCAACGTTCAACAGAAAACAACGCGGCATCACATGATCGAGTTAACTTTGAACCGGTTGTATCGATTAATGCCCGCAGCAACCGTGGGCACGGATCGGCCCACTCATGCCCCAGTGAGAGCCGAACACGTTCTCTATCCGATCGCGGCGATCAAACCCATCAGGGCGAACATTTCGGCGCCGATTTCATCGCGACGCTGGTCGTAGACCGCCGATTCATTCGGCGTCTCGTCGGACTCTTTTGGGTCGCGGTAGTGAAGTGAGACGCGACCGACGCTCCCGTTGATGACGGGGCAATTCTGATCCGCGTGATCGCAGCACATCATCGCGATGAAGTCCGATTGGCCGTTGAAGGGATCATCAAACATCTTGCTGAACAGTTCGATCGGCTCGGCGTCGTCCGAAAACTGTAGCAGGTAATGCGGATTCGAATCCGTGGGCGTCGGATTGACGACGGAAAAGCCAGCCCGGCGCAGCGACGCGATGACGCGCGGGTTGCAAGCGGTCGCTTCGGTTCCACCGCTTAAGAAAGTCAATGAACGGAGCCCGCATGCGTGCGCCGCAACCTGAGCCCAAATCTGCGACAAATGGCTTCGACGCGAATTGTGAGTGCAGATAAAGTTTAGCCCCAACTCACCGCCGCCAGCACGTTTCGCCGAAATCAGCGTCGCGGACTCTTTCAGGAACGCTCGGCGCGACGGGTTGATGGTCTTCACGGCCGCTTCCAGGTCGGCGATGGTTTCGCGAAGGGGTTCGATCCAAAGGCTCATCTCACCCGACCGCTGACCGATCCGGTCACGATGCAGTTGACGGACTTTCCGCCCTTGAGATCGGTTTCGAATCGAATCTCTTGTGCAACGCGATCCTCGGTCGTGCCGGCACTGAAACGTACCTTCACGAAATGAATCTTCTTCGGATCGTCTTCAATGATGAAGTCAAACCGCTCGTCTCCACAAACGACATCGGTGATCCGAAAAGGCTCATCACCGCGAAGCAGGATTCGTTTTTCGACGGTCGCCGATGGCTTCGTGGTCCCAAGGCTCAAGGCCGCGGGGGAGACGCTGAGCGATGGTCGAATCCGGCCGTTGATCGACATTTCGGTGGTGGGAAAATCACGATCGTTGCTGATCAAAGTCAGACGCTCCCGAACATCACCTTCTCCCATGCTATCGAGCACTTTGACCCGCATTCGATACTGGACCTTCCCCGGGGTCTTGGTGGGAGGACTGAGTTGCACTTGTAAATCGCTACAGTGACTACGGACATCGGTGATCTGCCAATCTTTGCTGCCGGTGTACGTGATCACGACGTCCTGAGCGGTTTCACTTCCGGGTGCGATTTCACCGAACGCGATTTCTGGAGGGTCAAACGTTACATCGGTGCGGATGAAGCCACCGACTTTCAACTGAACTTCGGCGTAATACGGCTTGTCGAAGACCACCGTGATCGTCGCCGCCTTTTTGCCGATAAAGGTCGTCGTATTGAACTTGGCCACGACCGCTGACGTGTCGCGCGTTTTCAACGTCTCGTTGGTCACCGTCGGCGTTGTGCACCCACAGCTGCTGCGCACCGCCGCGACATGCACGTCTTCTTGGTACAGATTTGTGAACTCGAAGTGATACTCGCACTTCGTTCCACGGCCGACGGTGCGAAAATCGTGACTCGTCGACTCAAACATCTTCGCCGCCCAGTCGGTCGGTGAAACCGTTTGGGCACAAAGCGATGTCGACGCGAGCAATACTCCAAACAATGCCGCGATAGCAAAACCACGGAAGGTGATGGGAAGGCGGTTCGTCATCGATCCAGCGTCGGGTGGTGGTGGTATTCAATGCGCCGCGATGGTCTACCTAAAGTGCCAAGGCGGCCGTAGCTTTACCGAAACTTACCAAAACAGGTTCGATTCAAGTAGTCGAGTCTGGTTCAGTAACAGCTATGGTTTCGGCAACTTCGTCAAAGTTTTCCAGCAATTCTTTGAGCCTCTCCATCGGCAATCCGACGACGTTGCTGGGACTTCCGTTGTCTACGATCTCGATCCAGTCGTTGCCGTCTTGGTAGCCGAATCCGCCCGCTTTGCCTTCCCAAAGTAACGTATCCAGGTATTGCTGGATCCGTTCGGGCGAGAGCGGCTCCATCTGCAGCTCGGTCCGTACGACTTCGACGACGCAGCGCTGATCGGCGGCGGACCACAAACAAACTCCCGTGTACACATCGTGCCGGCGACCACTGAGCGTCTCCAGCATCGATCGGGCGTGCGATTCATCTTTGGGCTTGCCCAAAATCTGACCATTGCACGACGCCACGGTATCGGCGGCGAGAATCATCTCCGATTGATAGCGAACCACGACACTTTGAGCCTTCCGATACGCGTATCGCGCCACGAGTTCCGGCGCGGTCTCACGACTACACACCCCACACTCCGCGTCAGCGCTGGCCGGGTCGACCGTGAACTCGTATCCAGCGGCCTGCAGCAGCTGGGAACGTCGGGGCGAGCCGCTGGCTAGCACCAACGCCATTCCTCCCGGGATCGCGGCCTTGGGTAAGTGACGCATCAACGGCAAGTCATCTGAAATCGCCATTCGATGAGACCCTCACTGTGGCGCGGGAGGCTCGGCACCGTCGCCATCTCCCGGCTCGTCATTTGGGGGCTGCGGCGGTTGTTCGGTAGGATTTTGCGATGCCTGACGTCGTTGCTCCAGTTGTTTGACCGCGCCCTTGAGTGAATCCAACAAACGTGGCACCTGTCCCGAGGCGACAAAGACTCGGCAACTCACCGCCGACTGTGGAAAGAAGCTGGTTAGAAAATCAAGCCCGAACTCCGTCGCGCCGTGCCCGATCATGACGCCGTTGGCGTAAGTTCCGCTGAGCACTTCGTCAGGCATCTTCAAATCGTCGTAGATCTCCTGAGGGCTTGGGCGACGCGCATCGGGATTGGGGTTCTGAGGTTGCGGCGAGACCGGTTCGCCGAAACGGTTGCGGTAGAGATCCAGGTTGGTGTTCAGCGCGTCAATGAACTGTGGCATCACCGCATGCGGGATCACCACGCGTGCGGCGACCTTGTGGGGCCGACCGATGGTCTGCAAGAAATCGATGATGAACTCGGTCGGCCCCGTCATGACGATCGCACCGGTGCTGAACGTCCCGCCCGCCACATCATCCGGAACTCGCGCGCGCAGCGTCGGGTTCTCTGGCGGTTGGTTCGGATCGGGAGCGGAGCCGGGCGAAGGATCGTCTGCAGACATTGCTTACCACTTTGAGAGTACGAATCGGACCGCTACCTTGGATTCAGTCTAGGTTTCGAAGCTAGCCGCCGAAACCGGGTGAAGCCGCGAATTCAATTCAAGGTCCTGGGGATAACAGGACGGTCTTCGCCGCCGCTTCGACGAGCTCGGCCGCGTGCTCGATGGTGTATCCCAACGGTCGTGCGGGGTGATGAATCGAGAGGATCCTGTCCAACCCAAGGTCTTCGACGGATCGTTCCCTGAGGTCGTTGATGCCGCAGATCGCGACGACGGGAATCCCGTAGCGTCCGCCAATCATCGCGACGCCGCGGACGAGCTTTCCGTAGGCTGTTTGGTCGTCGATCTTTCCCTCGCCCGTCACGATCGCGTCGATTCCGCCAGCCGCCAACAATCGGTCGACGCCCGCGAGTTCAAGAATGAACTCAATGCCGGAAACGAAAGACGCCGAAGCGAAGACGTTCAGGCCGAACCCCGTTCCGCCCGCCGCACCCGCGCCCGAAAGACCGGCGGCATCAACGCCGAGTTCACGACGGACGACTCGGTCGAGATTCCGTAAGCCGGCATCGAGCCGCTCGACCGTTGGCGGGTCAGCGCCTTTCTGTGGCCCGTAGACAGAGGCCGCACCCTCGGGGCCGAACAACGGGTTGGTCACATCGTTG
>JBCBLJ010000407.1:0-7317 GCA_038520195.1 Planctomycetota bacterium | reverse complement strand
TTTTGACTCGCTCGAATCGGAGGATTCCGCGGCAACCATTCACGAGCGAAAACTGAACGGCGGCGGCGCTCTTGTTTCAACCAAGATCGATAGCGGCACGTTGGACTTTACGGTTTTGAATTCGGAATCCGATGACGACTCGGATGGCAAACGCCTTGGCGGGAGCCGTCTCGGTGGCAGCGGAGTTCCCAGCGGTCTGGGCGGTAGCGGAGGTCTGAGTAAGAACACGCGAACCAACTTTCTGACCGCACGAGCGAGACTATCCGATCGCCCGGCGGCCGGGAAACTTACCAATGTTTCATTGCCCGACGGCGGCAAACTGGATGGGTATTCGCTGTACCTGCCGCTTTCCTACGATGAGAACGAAGACCGCTACCCGATCCTCGTCACGCTGGGAGGCTCGTGGACTGTCGGAAAGTCAATCGATCACGTGAACCATTGGGGGCTCTCGCGGTTGGTTCGAGATGAAAGCGACTTGTCGACGGAACGAAACCGGCTGCTGCTCGATTCCTTCATCATTGTCGCGCCACACATCCAAGAAGGTCAGTACTCCGACCATCCCGATACGATTCAAGAGATCGTCGACACGGTCGCCAGCCAGCATCGTGGTGATACGGATCGAGTCTATTTGACAGGGCTCAGCCGCGGCGGGCATGGCACTTGGGGATTGGCTTCGAAACTCCCCGACACGTTCGCCGCGATCGTGCCTGTCGCCGGCAGCACTGACTTTGTCGACTCCTTTGAGCCGATCGCAAAGTCGGCTGTCTGGATCGCATGCAACACCGGTGACGGAAACTATCAGGAGACCGAAGAGGCGATCAACAAGATCGAAAACCTTGTCGATGATTCATTCCTGGTCATCCACGATCCCGACGTTAGCGAGACCGAGTACCTCGAAAAACGCTACGTACTGACCGCGCCCCAACGCGACCATCATGACGCATGGACGGAGTTGTACACGCGGAGCGAGGTCTATAAGTGGCTGCTGAAGCAGTCGAAAGACTAGCCGATCGGTGCGAATGAGATTGCTGTCGATGCGCTGCGGAGTTCCATGAGTGATTTCGCGGCGCGGCAGCCGGAGACATGTCGAAGCGAGTCCGGAAACGGGCTTTTTTCGAAGGAGGGATGCTTGCGAGGACGTGGAGCGGAATTCGGCGTTTGCGGGACGCAAAGACGCAAGCTTGAGCGAAGGTCAGTACGACGGGGACTTGTGTTGTGGCTAAAGCTCCAGTCCCGACACGCCGTCCCACCTCACGAATCCTTCCATGGCCTCATATTCCGCGAGCCCGAGTGCGTCATAACGTTTTGCGGTCTCTCGGTTCCGCGCTTCGGCACGCTGCCAAAACTCGCGCATGTCCGTGCCGGGGAACAGCGCGCGATCCTTTTGTGACTCGTGTTTGAAGATCGCCATCCGTTTGCGATCGACTTCCGAGGGACTCAGAGGGACTGCCATGTCGATTTGCTCGGGCGCCCATTCCTGCCAAGCGCCGCGATAGAGCCAGACGATACAGTCCCGGTACCAGTCGTCGTCACTGCATCGAACGCAAGCTTGCAACACCGCGCTCAAACAGGTGCGGTGTGTTCCGTGCGGATCAGAGAGGTCTCCGGCGGCGTAGATCTGATGTGGCCGAATCGAACGCAGTAACCGCGAGGTGATCTCAATGTCTTCCTCGCCGAGCGGTCGTTTGCTGACCCGCCCGGTTTGATAGAACGGTAGATCGAGAAAGTACAGGTGCTCATCGGGGACGCCGCAGCAACGCGCGCCCTCGCGCGCCTCGCCGCGCCGGATCAGTCCTTTGATTCGCTGAACTTCTTCACTGTCGACTTGTCCGCTGCGTTTGTTCCTCAGGAATTCGTCGACGTGCGATTCCAAATGGTCGAGACCCTCGGCATGGATTCCGAACTCGCGACAAAAGTCGGCGGCGAACTCCGCGAACCGTAAGGCGTCGCTATCGAACACGGCGATGTTGCCCGATGTTTGGTACGCGATGTGAACGTCGTGTCCTTGGTCCGCCAAGCGAATCAAGGTTCCACCCATCGAGATCACGTCGTCATCGGGATGCGGCGAAAAGATCAGAATGCGTTTTGGGAAAATGTCGTCTCGATGGCCCGGCCGATCACCGATTTGCTTCTTGTGTGCCGGCTTTCCTCCCGGCCAGCCGCTGATGGTCGCTTGCAAGTGACGAAACACCGACAGGTTGATGTCGTAGGCATTGCCATAGTTGGCGAGCAAGTCTTGCAAGCCTTCTTCGTTGTAGTCCGAATCGGTGAGTTTCAGGAGCGCTTTGCCGACTTTCTCCGCGAGGGCGATCACCGCTCGACGCGTCGTTTGTTCATCCCAACCGGGATAAACTGATGTGAGCCACGGTGCCTTGGAACGGGTCAGCTCGGATGCGGCGGCTTGATCGAGATAAACCTCGACGTTGGGGTGGCCTTGCAAAAGAGAGGCGGGAATGCTGGCCATCGCGGGGCCTTCGACCGTCTTGCTGATGATCCCCGCTTTGCCTTCCCCATAAGCAAGCAGCACAATTCGATCAGCTTCCAAGATCGTACCGACGCCCATCGTGATGGCGTGCCGCGGAACATTTTCGGCGCCAAAGAACTCGCTCGCCGCATCGATTCGGGTGACGCGATCCAGCGTGATCATTCGAGTCCGGCTGTTGCGTTCGGAGCCCGGTTCGTTGCAGCCGATGTGGCCTGTTCGGCTGAGCCCGAGCAACTGCAAATCGATTCCGCCGGCGTCCGCGATCTTCCCCTCGTAGTTGCGGCAGTATTCGACCAGCTCTTCGCGTTCCATGGTCCCATCGGGGATGTGAACGCAGCTCGGATCGATATCGACGTGGTCGATCAAGTGCTCGTGCACGAACCTCGCGTAGCTCTGCAGCTCGCCGGGATTCATCGGATAGTATTCGTCGAGACTGAATGTCACGACGTTCGCGAAGGAGAGTCCGTCTTCCTGGTGCATTCGCACCAACTCGTTGTAAACGTTTGTCGGAGAGGAGCCCGTCGCGAGTCCGAGCACGCATTGCTTTCCCTCGTCCGCCTTCCAGCGAATGAGTTCGGCGATTTCACGCGCGACCGCAACGCTCGCTTGGGAGGCTAGGTCGAAGACGGTAATCGGAAGTCGTTCGTGGGGGTGTTCTACGTTCACGCCGCCGTTTCCCTAGGGTTGCTTGCACGCGTCATGTCGCCTCCTGGCGAGCCACCATCGCCGCGCCGAGCATGCCGGCGTCGGCGCCCAATGTGGCGAAATCAATTTGCATGTTTCCACCGACTTGTACGAGCGTGGTCGCTTTGACCGCGGCCCGGACGCTGTCGAGAAATCGTCGCCCGGTTGCGGTCTTGTCGCCACCGAACGTCATCGCGCCGCCGAGCAGTACGACGGCCGGATCAGCGACTTGGCCCATCAGGCCGACCGCGCGGCCAACGTAGCATGCCGTTTCATCGACAACCCGTTGGCAGAGTGTGTTGCCTTGCTCGGCATAGTCGGCAATCGTACGTGGCGTTACGTCATCGGAAGTGAGCGCCGATGGCACGGCGTCCTCGGCCGCTTCGATAGCGAGCCGCAGTCGATGGAGCACACCCCGCGCTCCGGCATAACACTCCAAATGACCGCGACTACCGCAGCTGCACTTCAGCGCGTCCTCACTGAAGTCGATCGCGATGTGTCCGAGCTCGCCCGCGCAGCCGTGGTCACCGCCGTGGGCTCGGCCGGAGAAAACGACACCACATCCGACGCCCGTTCCCAACGTCACCAACGCCAAAGACTTTTCGCCGAGGTCACGAACGGCGTGCTCAGCGAACGCCGCGGAATTGGCGTCGTTGATGACCGAAGATGGCAATCCGGATGCGTCGCGCAGGCGATCACGAAGGGGAACACCCAGCCAGCCATGCAAGTTCACGACTTCGCGGAGCTCAAACGCTTCGGTGTCCAACACGCCTGGGACGGCAAGCCCGACCGCGATCAGTTTGCCGCCTAGCTCGATTGCTTGAGTCCGTGCCCATTCGACCGAGAATGCGAACACCCGTTCGGGAGACACCAACTCGGCGGTCGCGATTCGAAACTGCGAGCGTAGTTGGCCCGAGCCGTCGACGATCCCGAGCTTGACATCGGTGCCGCCGACATCGATCCCAAGGAACAACTCACTCGGATTCGTGAGGTCAGCAGCCACGGAACACAGGAATCAGGATTCGAAACGACCGGGGTTCAATCCGCGAACTACTCGCCACCGGCATCGGGTGACAACTCAGCATCCATCTCCGGACGACCGTCCGATCCGGCGGGCGATGCCGATTCGCCTCCGCCATCTTCCGCTCCGGGGGGCGGACCGCTGTAACCCGAGTCCATGTTCGCTTGTTGGCCCGTCGGTACGGAGATGGCTCCCATTCCGCCTTCGCCATCAGGCAGGGCCGGAACGATCGACGGCTCACGAGACGAATTGTCGCTGACCGTTTCCCAGAAGGTGTAGCCGACGTAGCCGGCTGCCACGACCGTCAATCCGACGCCGATGGCGACCAAGCGGAGGATGGAGGTGCCGCCGGAGGAGGGTGTGGGTGTCGACGTCGGGGGCGCGTCGGTGGTTTCGGGGGCTTCTTCAGTCATGGCAGGATGATGGAGAGAGGAACAAAGCCGATTCGGTGTGTTTTGCCGCACCGCATTGTATACCCTTCTCCGCCCGGTGACACACGCGATGATCGATTGCTCAAATATCCACGTCGGCGTCGGCCGCACGATCGGTAATAAAGCGGAACCTTGCCGACGCGTCGCGTCCCATCAGGTCGCTGATCACACGATCGGTCTCCAGCTGGTCATCAACTTCGACGCGCAAGAGCTGGCGGTTGGCCGGATTGAGCGTCGTCTCCCAAAGTACTTTCGGCATCATTTCGCCCAACCCCTTGAAGCGAGTGATCTCTGGTTTAGCGCGACCATTGGCGTCGGCGAGGATTTCGGCGCGGTGTGCGTCGTCTTTTGCCCAATGGGTTTCTTTGCCGATATCGATGCGATACAGCGGAGGGACGGCGATAAACAAACGCCCGTCAGCGATCAACTGAGGCATGTGACGGTAGAAGAACGTTAGTAGCAGCGTCGTGATATGATGACCGTCCGAATCGGCGTCGGCGAGAAGGATGATCCTTCCGTAGCGAAGTGAGCCGATATCCATCTTCGGGCCGATGCCGGAACCGAGCGAAGCGACCATATCCTGGATCTCCTTGTTCTCCAGGATCTTCTTGAGTGTCGCACTTTCGGTGTTGAGCACCTTTCCACGGAGCGGAAGGATGGCTTGAAAGTTCCGGTCTCGTCCCTGCTTGGCACTGCCGCCGGCGGAATCACCTTCGACGATAAACAGCTCGGACTCCATTTTGCCACTCGACAAACAATCGCTGAGCTTGCCGGGAAGCATGGTTCGTTTGGAGCCGCCCTTGCGCGAAACGGCTTCCGACGCCGCTCGCGATGCCGCTCTGGCTCGCGCCGCAGCAATGATCCGCGCGATGATGGAGTCGGCGACCGAGCGGTTGTTGTTCATCCATTGCTCGATCTCGCTCCGCACCGCCGACTCCACCACTGCCTGCACTTCCGGGTTGTTGAGCCGATCTTTGGTCTGGCCTTGAAACTGCGGTTCGCCGATGAAAATCGACACGATCGCGACGATGCCTTCGCGGATGTCTTCGTGCGTGATCTTCACGCCACGCGGTGTCAACTTATGGGTGTCGATGTAGTTTCGGACGGCCTTGTTGAGCCCACTGCGAAAACCGTTTTCGTGCGTCCCGCCGTTGCCGGTCGGAATACCGTTGACGTAGCTCCGCAAGTGCTCGTCGGTCGACTCGGTCCATTGCAGGACGACTTCAAGTCGAGCGTCCTCATCGACGGCGTAGGAGAATGGTGTCTCGTGAATCGGACGAGCTTTCCGATCCTTCAGGACCTTGGTTTGATAGTCGACGATGCCATTTTCGTGGAGGAACGACTCTTTCGTCTTCGCGACTTCGTCGACATACGTGATCTTCAAACCACGATGAAGAAAACTCGCGGTTTCCAGTCGGCCGCGTATCAGCGTGGAATCAAATTGGGTCTTGGGAAAGATTTTTGGGTCCGGTGAGAACGAAATGGTGGTTCCACTACCGCGAACCGCACCCTTCAACTTCTGCAACTTGCTCGTCGGCTTGCCACGCTCAAATGCCATCCGGAACTGTGCGCCATCACGTCGGACCACCGCCGTCAGTTCTTTACTCAGCGCGTTGACGACCGACGCACCGACGCCGTGAAGACCGCCAGCGTTCTTGTAGTTCTGGCCTTCGAATTTGCCGCCCGCGTGAAGGATCGTCAGCACCATTTCCAGCGCCGGCTTTTTCGTTTTCTTGTTCTTGTCGACTGGGATACCGCGGCCGTTGTCCGCGACGGACACCGATTGGCCGTCCTTGTGCAAAGTGACCGTGATCTCGGTTGCGTGGCCGTTCATCGCCTCGTCGACAGAGTTGTCGACGATTTCCCAAATCAGGTGGTGCAAGCCCGCCGACCCGACGCCACCGATGTACATTCCGGGGCGTTTCCGTACCGGCTCCAGTCCTTCGAGAGCGACGATCGAATCGCCGTCATACTTCGTCATTTCTGTTTTTCTTCATCAAGGTGCGAGGAACCGCGACCACACTCCGTCCCGGCCGCGAACCTGATTTTTGCAGCGATCGGTCAAAGATGCGAGGCCATCCCGCAATGGTTGGCGGATTACGCATCGAGCCGGGCAACGTTATTAGGCCGAAAAGACGCCACCAGCGCAGGGCGGACCGTGAGGGTTTAAGATGCGGACAACGACTACGCCACCCGCCACACGACGCCCCGTCATGCAACGCTCCTTCCTCCCGCTGCGACTTGCTCTCCTTTCCCTGACATTTCTGTTCATTCACGCCCTGTTTGCTGCCGGCGGACCTCCGAACCTGTTGATCGTCACCGTTGACGACATGAGCTGTGACTCGGTCGGGGCGTTTGGCTGCGAATTGGAGGGCACCACCCCGAACATCGATCAATTCGCCCGCGAGGGTTTGCGGTACCACCACGCCCATGTCCAGGTCGGCAACTGCTATCCGTCTCGCAATGTGATGTTCTCCGGGCGCTATCCACACAACACCGGCGTCGAAGGGTTTTATCAAGTACGCGACGCCCAGTATCCGCACCTGGTCGATTTGATGAAGGACGCCGGGTACTTCGTCGCCATCCGCGGAAAGGTCTCTCATTCGACGCCCTATCAACCGTACTCCTGGGACGCAGATCTAACGACGCTCGATGGCAAGAAGCAGCATGTCAAGAACATCGACTCCTACTACCTT
>JBCBLJ010001132.1:0-1963 GCA_038520195.1 Planctomycetota bacterium | reverse complement strand
TTGGTCACCGCGATCGGCTTGGAACGCGTTAAATCGGTCAACGAGGCACGCGACGGCGACTTGATCGTGATTGTCGAGAACGTCGACTGGGTGATTTG
The DNA here is from genome assembly GCA_038520195.1 of Planctomycetota bacterium. GTDB lineage: Bacteria > Planctomycetota > Planctomycetia > Pirellulales > Pirellulaceae > Stieleria. The sequence goes on along the minus strand of JBCBLJ010001132.1, from coordinate 1,865 downwards.
ACCCGAGAAATGTGGGATAGTGACCGAATGCACTTGAGCGGCGGAGTGCGGCGGAGTGCGGCGGAGTGCCACGACGAACTCCCCGCCGGCGTTGCGACCGATGCGCGAATTAGCCGTGGTGTGTGAGTCGCCGAGTTCATCTTCTCAACTGGTACGTTGCTCGCGGCGATCACGTGATCCGGTATGTTTTGTGCAGTAAGCGATGCAGTTTCAGACCACCAAACTCGACGACTCGCCGGACACTGAGCTCGCATCAGTTGATGGTAAACGTGTTTGGATGCTTGGGGCCCAGGCTTTCCACGACGTGGCGTTTTCGCAGCACGCTGGATGCTGCTTCGCTGTGAATGGTAGCGATGAAATTCTCCGCCAGCCGCTGGACCCCCTGGGTGCGCGGGAGTTTGTTTGTGAAGGGGCGGCAATCGCGACGTCACCCGATGGCAAGCAGCTCGCATGTTCCGTCGCCCAGACGCTCAACATTCTCGACCTAACGACTCAGTCAACTCTTCGATACGACTGTGGTTTGAGCGATCACAGGTACATCCACCTTATCAGGTTCAGCGCAGACGGCTCGGCAATAGCCGCTGCCCATTGCGACATGTTGGATCGCGACGGAGGCTTCGCAACACTTTGGGACACCGCAACTGGCGAAAAGAGGGCCCACTGGGAGCTCGACATGGGCTCGATGATTTTTGACCTCGTGTTTGCGGACTCTGGAACATCGCCGTTCGTTGCGGTCTACGACGACCCCAATCATCCGGATTCCAGCGTCGGTTATGCCCAAGTTCGATTGTTTGACATTATTGCGAGAAACGAAGTGGCTCGCGTAAACCTGAGCCAGTCGGAGGGTGCCTCCTGCTGCTTGATCTCGAACAATCTCGAGTACCTGTTGCTCGGCCACCGCGGGTTTAGCTCTGCGACCGAACTCGTTCACATCGCCACCGGGAGACGGGTAGTTCGCTTCTCGGGTGCAACGGGCGTGACCGCAGCATTGGCATTTTCCTTCGACTCTCAGCTGGCAGCTTTTTGCAGTGTCAAGGACGACCATCATCAATCGGTGATCTCGGTTCATGAGTGCAAAACAGGTCGCAGAACCGCAATTTGGCCGATCGAGGGAGAGGTTTGGTATCCAGAGTTCTCTCCATGCGGCAAAATGCTTGTGACATCTGAAAGTCCTTTCAGCGGCAACGGAGCGGCACTTTGGAACGTGCTTTCCGGCGAGCGTCTCGCAGCCCTACCGCATCACTGTGGCTATGCCGGGTTCTCACCCGACGGCAATTGGCTTGTTTCGAGTGCGGCGATCACCAAGATATTAGCGGCATCGCCAATCGATCTTTGACGTCGCTAGGAGCGAACCGACGCACAATGGGCTATGTTCATGAATGTTGGCTGAATTGAAATTCGGTGTCGGCCGGTCGGCGCGGTGCAGATTCCGGTGGCGATGAAGTTCGGCCGTGTCGCGGAGTCTGTTCTGGTCGATGTTACCGGTATCGATGCGACCACTGCGATGATGAGGAGCCACGATCCTGGCACCGAGGAGGCGCCACAACCAATAGGCCGGAAGGTCTTAATGCCCACCGAAAGCGCAAGGGTGCCCACGAACCTTGCAGTCGCCAATCTCGTTTCTCTCGTCTCGAACCTCTCGCCGATTCTTCTGGCCCGAACCACTACCGGGAGTTTTAATTGAGACGGTCATGTCGCCCGCAAACGGCCGCGACGAACTTCGATGCACGATCGAGCCAGACGCGTCCACTGCTCTGAATCGATCGTACTTTGTTGGTCTCTTCGACTGTTCAACCTGGGATTCTTCGATGAGCAATATTTTCAAATCCGTTCTGATTCTGGTGTTGGGTTCATCATGCTCGAAC
>JBCBLJ010000757.1:0-4106 GCA_038520195.1 Planctomycetota bacterium | reverse complement strand
GGCAGGGTGAGTTTCCGTTCTACTACGTTCAGATCGCGCCGTTTCAATACGGAAAGGAAGACCCGACGATCTTGCCGCGATTTTGGGAAGCCCAGGCGGCTGTCCAGCAACTTCCCAACACCGGGATGGTGATCATCAATGACATCGCGACGTTGAACGACATTCACCCGCCCAACAAACAGGACGTCGGCAAACGATTGGCGTTGTTGGCACTGAAGAACGACTATGGCCGCGATGTCGTGGCCGACAGTCCCCAATTAGCCAACATTGAGACCGCCGGCGGCTCCTTGAAGTTGAACTTTCGCAGCACCGGCGGCGGTCTTCGTACGCGCGACGGCAACCCACCGTCAAACTTCGAGCTCGCGGGAGCCGGAGCGCTCGGATTTAAGCCCGCGACCGCGACCATCGACGGTGACTCGGTGATTCTGAAGGCCAAAGGAATTGATTCGCCGAGTGCGTTTCGATTCGCTTGGAACAAACTCGCGGAGCCGAATCTGACGGGCGGCACGGGATTGCCTGTCGGTGCTTGTCGCGGGGGCGACGTTCCCGATTCGGTCGACGTGCCCGCGATCGAAAAGGACTACCGATTGGTTTACGACCTCGACCTCGGCCGTTTGGGCGAGTCCATCGAGTACGACGCTGACCACAGCGATCAAGTCGAGGGTTTCGATCGGGTCGGTTACTTGGTTGAGCTAACCAAGGAGAACGGTACCGTCCAGAAGCTCTTTGTCGCGACCAAAGCGTTCACCGGTGACGCCGCAAAGATCGGCGTCCCGGCGTTCGGGACCGAAGCGGTCTTTCGAGGCGACCTGCAGGACATGGAGGTGTACTCCAACATCGACGGGATAATCAGCGGGAGTGGACTGAAGGGCAACATCGAGTTTTGGTCAAGCAACTACGGGATGGCGAACCGAGCGGGAATCCTCGGGGCATCCGGGACCAGCTATGACTTTGGCGATGATCCAGGCCCGCCGCAAAAGGGATACGGTTCGATGCAGATCCATCACACCGAGAGCGGAACGACCCTGTTTGCGATCAACCATTGGTCAGTGGGACCGAACGCGGACCTCGGAATTGGCAACAATCCCGATGGCCACAGCGACTGGACTTTCACCGGCAACGCCAAGACGTATCGGGCGAAACGTCTGCGAGTCTACGTCAATCGCTAAGGAGCAGCCGCAAAAACAAGACGACCGCTCGTGCCCTTTCCTGCCTGTTCTGGCTCCTACCTCCTACTCGGGCTTGGGCTACCGCATACCGCACTTGCTCGTCGCGGTGCACCGAGTACGAGTACCGCTCCACTGAGTACCGCTTCGCTGAGTACGAGTACCGCTTCGCTGAGTCGTACCAACGGTCAAAATTCAAACACGGCTTTGACGCAGCCGTCGCGGCGATGAGCGAAGGTGTCGTAGGCTTCGACGGCGTCGTCGATGGAAAACCGATGCGTCACGCACCACGACAAATCCAGCTCGCGATCTTTCAAGAATTCGGCGAGAGTTCCCATGTAGTGTCGTGCCGGACAACGCCCAGTTCGGTACGTCAAGTTCTTGTCGTAGGCCTGAGAGGGCGAGAAGGCAAAGTTCGGGGTACAGTGACAGCCGATCACGGACATTCGCCCGCCGGGACGAAGCAGCTCGTAGGCGAGCCGTTGAGCGTCCGGCAAGCCAACGAATTCAAGCACGGCATCGGCACCACGTCCTTCGGTGGCAGCGCTGACCGCATCGGCGATGGCTCTCGAGTCATCGTAGACCGTCGCGCCGAGTTGCTCGGCGATGCGTAGCCGTGACTGCGTTAGGTCGATCGCGAACACGTTTTTCGCCCCGCGCTGTTTCGCCATCGCGATCGCGAGCAAGCCAACGTTTCCACAGCCGATGACGACGAAGACATCGCTCTCGATCGTCGATGCTTCCGCGGCCATCTCAAAGCCGAAGTGCGCGGTGCTGAGGTTATCGCCCAACAGCAGCGCGACGTCACCGCTCACACTCTCGGGCACGTGCATCAGCGTTCCGTCGGCCAGCGGTGCCCGCACAAACTCGCATTGGCCTCCGTGAAGCCCTTGATTCGACTGTCGCCAGCCGAAAAGCTGCCCGTGAGGACAACGCGAGGTCAGGCCCTGAGAACAGAAAAAGCACGTTCCGCAGTTGGTGGTAAACGGGGCGCAGACGACGTCGCCGATGGAAAACTTGGTGACTTCGGGGCCAACATCGATCACGCGGCCGACGAACTCGTGCCCCATCACGGTGCCCGCTTGCAGTCCGGCTTCGCGACCGAAGAAGGGGTGGAGGTCGCTACCGCAGAGACCGGCGAGCGAAACCTGCACAATGGCGTCGGTCGGCGCTTCAACTTCCGGCAATGGAATTTCGTCCACCGCAACGGCTTCGATGCCTTCGAAACAGGCAGCCTTCATTGAGTTTTCCTGGCTAGAGTGGGTCGGTTGCCATTGAATTGTGCAGACATCAAGCACATGCATACCAAGCGAGCACTCTGCCTTTGGGCGCCAAAACTCCAAATCGCGGCAGAAAAATTTAAGTGCTTTCGAGCAGGGCATTTGCAGTCATTGATCGCTAACCAAGCACGAGGGTTGGCCCCAAATCTGCGTGACGGGAGGTCGACGAGCGCTCCATTGTGACTCGCCGCTGTGACTCGATGAGCAATTTTCCGAATTGGTCCAGGTAAGGGTTGTTGGTGGTGGACAGCGAAGGCTCGTTGGATGCGAGCCCCATCGTGGCGGATCGCGATCTGTAGCACCATGAGAAGGAAAGGTTTGTAGAACGATGACGAGTTTGTCTAAAGGGCCAATGATGCTGGCCCTCCTTTTGATCGGAGTTCTGGGCGTTGGGGTCATGACGGCACCCAGCGTTTTCGCACAAGACGACATCGAAACGACCGAAGTCGAAGCGACAGAAGAAGGTGGCGAAGAGGCGGCGGAAGGTGAAGAGGAGCCTGTGCCATCTTATGAAGAGTTTTCGGCAACGCCGGAATTCCCGATCTTCGCCGTCAACAATTTGTGGATTTGTATTTCTGCGGCTCTTGTCTTCATCATGCACCTCGGCTTTACAACGCTAGAGGCTGGTCTCACGCAGAAGAAGAACGCGGTCAACATCATCTTTAAGAATGTGTGGATCGTCTGTACTGGCGTTTTGCTGTACGCACTTTGGGGCTTCAATGCGATGTACCCCGGCGATTGGGTCGTCGATGGCTTCTTCGCGACCGGTAGCTGGTTCGCCGAAAGCCTTGATGATCCCACCAAGACAACCGCGGTCTATAACGCGGGTTACACATGGTGGGGTGACTTCATCTTCCAGTCCATGTTCGCCGCGACCGCCGCGACGATCGTCTCAGGTGCGGTTGCGGAGCGAGTGAAGCTCCCGACCTTCATGCTGTTCTCGACTCTGCTCGTTGGATTCGCTTACCCGGTCGTTGGTAGCTGGCACTGGGGAACGGGATGGCTCGACGGAGACGCCAGCGGATTCCATGACTTTGCGGGTTCCAGCATCGTACACGCGTTCGGCGGATTCGCCGCTCTCGCCTGTGTGATCATCCTAGGACCGAGGTCGGGTAAATACACCGCCGACGGCATCAAGCCGATTGTGGGTCACAGCATGCCGTTGGCCGTCATCGGCGTCTTCCTGCTTTGGCTGGGTTGGTTCGGTTTCAATGGCGGATCGGTTCTGTCAGCGGATCCGAAGATGGTCTCCTACGTCTTCACGACCACTACCTTGGCCGCAGCGACCGGTGCGATTGCAGCAATCGTCGGCTCGTACATCATGCTTCAGAAGCCTGACGTCTCGATGGCATTGAACGGCATCCTCGCCGGTTTGGTCGGCATCACCGCCGGTGCGGATGTTGTCTCGGAACTTTCCGCGGTCATCATTGGAGCCGTCGCTGGCCTCCTCGTCGTCGTGGCGATCATCGGCTTCGACAAGATTCAAATCGATGACCCGGTCGGAGCCGTCTCGGTTCACGGTGTCTGTGGCGTTTGGGGAACGGTTGCGGTCGGCATCTTCTCCTCGGACTTCAGCTGGTTCACGCAGTTGAAGGGCTCACTCTCGATGGGTCTTTTTGCCTTCGTGTTCTCGGCCATTGTCTTTGGCATCCTGAAGTTC
>JBCBLJ010000996.1:0-2682 GCA_038520195.1 Planctomycetota bacterium | reverse complement strand
GCGTGAATTCCGGCACGATTTGAAGCAACTTCGCGGCGACCGATGGCTTGCTTCCGGTTTCGGCGCGGAGTTGAAACGCGGAGTTTTCGCGGTAGCTGGATCCCAGAAAGCCGGGCGTTTCGGAGGTGCGGCAAGCCCAGTCGAAGAGAAAGCCCGCTTCGGTTGGTTCGACGCTGACGCTCCAGTGGCTTGTGCCGGCGCTGCCGACGCCCAAAGCGACTTCGCGCTCGTCGATCGTTTCGACGGACAGTTGCTGAAGTGGCGGCGTCGCTGGCCAGGACGCGTCGTCACCGATCACCGATTGAAGTTCTTGCGCCGGCCGCAAGACCGTGTGTCGATAGCGATCTTTTTCCCAATCAAACCGCACCTGAAGGTCGAGCCGCGGGTGTCGAAGCGATATCGATGGAGGGCTCGTCAAAGCGTCCGTCATCCGAGCGTTCCGGCTTGCGACGTTTCTGTCAGCTGGTGGAAGGCTCGCAGTAACCGCAGCCCATTCGCTTGGCTCTTCTCGGGGTGAAACTGAGTCGCAAAGAGGTTGTTCTTCGTCACCATTGCGCAGAAGTCGTGACCGTACTCACACGACAACGAGGTCACCGAATCATCTGCGGGGACGACGTAATACGAGTGCACAAAATAGAAGTGTGCCCCGTCAACGACACTGTCAAGAATGGCTGACGGCGCCGTTTGCCGAACGGTGTTCCAACCCATGTGAGGAACTTTGTAATCGTTGGGCAGTTCGAAACGCTGGACGTCACCTGGAAGAATTTCCAGACCCCGGTGCGTCCCATGTTCGTAGCCTTGCTCAAACAACAACTGGAGACCGAGACAGATGCCAAGGAAAGGACGCCCCGTTTGCACGAAATCCCGGATTGGCTGTGCCAAATCGCGACGATTGATCTCAGCCATCGCATCGCCGAAGGCACCGACACCGGGAAGGATCAACGCATCGGCGGCGGCGACCTTCGACGGGTCGGAAGTGATGATGGCGTCGCCTCCGACGCGCTCCACCGCCTTTTGGACGCTGCGAAGGTTGCCCATCTGATAGTCAACGATGGTGATCATAGAATTCGCGTCGGATCGGCGTTGGAGGGACAAATGGACCGATGGGGTAAGACACGGGGGCGAACGATCGGGTTCACGCTACGCTGAAGCGGAAAGCCTCTCCACAGCAGGAACCCTCGCCGCCTTTGGGAATTCCGAATCTCGACGGCAAGCGTAGGTCGATCGCTGCGTTTCGTCCAGGCTGAGACGCGCGTCGATCGGGTCGGTCACCGCGGCGGGCCATGTTGGCAAGTGTGCATCGGGCCTTTACGATTCGTTGGAAAATCCACCTTCAATCGCCCGACTTGGCCGACATGCCTGACGAACTACAGCCACTCGAACGCCTGATGGCGACTCTTTCCGAGCGGGCTCGTTCTCGGCCGGCGGGTTCGTACACCACGAAACTGCTCGACGGCGGAACGCAGAAGATCGGAGCAAAGATCCTCGAGGAGGCGGCCGAACTCATTGAAGCCGCGGAGGAGGAGGGTGACGAGGGACGCAGCCACTTCATCTACGAAGCGGGTGACTTGCTTTATCACACCCTGGTTTTGTTGGCCCACCGAGGCGTTGACTTGGCGGAGGTCGCGTCCGAATTGGGACGGCGTGAGGGGACATCGGGACTCGTCGAAAAGGCGAGTCGCGATTCCAAGGATGAAGATGAACAGGGCGGCACGAACTGAAGAACGAAGCTATGGGACTGTTGGGTAAAAACTTGCGGATCGGCCTGCCGAGTAAAGGTCGGCTGAGCGAACTTTCGGCGGATTTGTTGAGCGAGGCGGGGCTCCGGTTTCGCCGACAAAACCGGGGACTGTTTGCCAAGGTTCAGGGCCTTCCGATCGATCTGATTTTTCTGCGGACGGATGACATTCCGACGCTCGTCGGGGAAGGTGCCATCGACATGGGGTTCACCGGAAGTGACCTCGTCGAAGAAGCCAACGCGCGTGTTTCGACGCGGATGCGATTGGGCGTCGGTCGTTGTCGGCTTGCCATCTGTATTCCGGAAGACAGTACCATCAACTCCGTCAGTGAATTGGACGGGCACCGGATCGCGACCAGTTTCCCAAGCATCACCAAAGCCTACCTCGGACAGCAGAACGCGCTGGCACACTTGGTCTCTTTGTGTGGAAGCGTGGAGGTCATGATTCAGTTGGGCGTGGCGGACGCGATCGTCGACCTGGTTGAAACCGGAAGCACTCTGGCGGCGAATCGTCTCAAGATCCTCGAAGAGATCGGCACCTACGAAACAGTGCTGATTCAAAACGATACGTGTCGTGACGTTGAAATGGCCGACAGAGTAGTGCGGAGGCTCGAAGGCGTTGTCATTGCTCGTGACTATTCGCTTTTGGAATACAACATTCCGCTGCCCAAGTTGCAAGAAGCGGAGTTGGTCACCCCCGGATTTCACTCACCCACGATCGGCACTCTGGAGGATGAGAATTGGCGAAGTGTGCGGGTGATGGTTCGGCGAAATGAAGTCATTGATGTGATGGAAAAACTGGAACGACTCGGTGCGTCGGCGATTTTCCAGACGGTCATTTCCAATTGTCGCCTGTGAGCTGTGAGTCGCGTTGCCCGCCGGGCAAGATGAATAGCAAGGAATTCACCGCAATCTCCCAAAACCGGATAGCCTCATGAATGAAG
>JBCBLJ010000592.1:0-5393 GCA_038520195.1 Planctomycetota bacterium | reverse complement strand
GTCCCCATCCCGCTGAGGCTCCTTCAACGCACCGGCCATCCCGATGGATTCCGGTGTCCCCAAAGTTCGAGGCGCTAGGGTCGCTCGGCGGCATCGGCCATCACGGCGAGATCTTCTTTACCGACCCGGGTGCAAAAGTCACCGAGCGATTCACCGTCATTGCGGTTGGCCTTGTACGCGGCGGCGATCCCGACGATCTCATTGACGACTTCGTCGGACGGCACAAGGTCTTTGTAGATGTAAGCCAGTCGATTTCCGAGCCAACCGCCGCCTGCGAAGAGCGTGTACTTGTCTTTCGCTTTTCCGACCAACGCGAGATCCGCGTTGTAGGGGCGAGCGCATCCGTTCGGGCATCCGGTCATCCGAATGGTGAAGCGTTCCTTGTCCAAACCCAGTTTCGCAAGTGGCTGCTCGAGTCCATCGATCAGACTCGGGAGCCGACGTTCGCTTTCGGTCACGGCCAGTCCGCACGTCGGCAGGGCAACGCAAGCCATCGACCAGCGCCGCACCGTCGACGTCTCCTCAGTAGTTGGCACGTTGTGCTTGCGAATGATCGCGATCAGTTCCTCTTTGCGATCCGGTTCAACATCCGTGACGATGATGCTTTGGTGACCGGTCATCCGCAATTCCGTGCCGAAGGTCGTGCAAATCTCGCGCATCATTGCTTTGAGCTGACGGTGTTCGTCGTCATAAACACGACCATTCTCGATGTTCAGCCCGTACGACCACATCCCATCACCTTGTTCCTGCCAGCCCATGTGGTCGTCGACGCCGGTGACATCGTCTTCGGTGCAATCCTTGAGCGGTTGACCAAAGTACTCTTCGACGGCACGACGGAATTTGTCGATTCCCCACTTGTCGACGAGGTACTTCATGCGGGCGACCTTTCGGTCCTCGCGATTGCCATAGTCACGTTGGACTTTGATCACGGCCTTGGAGACCTCGATCGCTTGTTCAGGCGTGCAAAACGCCATCCGTTTCGCGAGTGCTGGATACGTCCGCTTGAGCGCCGGAGTGGTTCCCATCCCGCCACCGACCAGGACGTTATATCCAATGATTTTGTCGTCACGGACCACCGCCAGGAACCCGAGATCCTGCGTGTAGATGTCGATGCAGTTATCTTCCGGAAGCGAAATCCCGACTTTGAACTTTCGCGGAAGATAGCGTGGGCCGTAAAGCGGTTCGTTGACCGGGCCACCACCTTGCAACGTCGACTCGCCGGTGTCCGGATCAGTGATCCAAAGCTCGTGGTAGGCGGGAGTTTGGGGCGCCAGCGCCTCGGTCAGATCATCGGTGAGCTTGAGCAAGTCTTCGCGGACCGAACCGACCCGCTTGGCCGGACAGCACATGATGTTGCGGTTCACATCCCCGCACGCGGCGAGCGTGGACAGTTCGATCTCGTTAATCCGGTTGATTGTCGCCCGCAGGTCCCCCTTCAGGATGCCATGAAGCTGGATCGTTTGTCGTGTCGTAATCTTCAGCGTCGCGCTTCCGAGTTCATCGCACAGATCCAGTTGTGCGAGCATTTGCGGACTCGTAATGCGACCGCCCGGGATCCGGCAGCGAACCATCATCGAGTACGCTTTCCCGCCGCCGGCCTTTTTCAACTCCGCTCGTCGGTCTCGGTCGTCTTGCTGATACGTCCCGTGAAACTTCAGCAGCTGAATGTCTTCTTTGCCAAAGTGATCGGTCCCCGCAGCGATCTCCTCGCCAATGGTGCCTTTCAAGAACTGGCTTTCCTCTTTAATCTTCTCAAGCGGGCTCAGCTTTGGAGCTTCGGTAGACATCGAAACGAGAATCCTTTGAGACGTATCAGTGCGTGGCGCTCGGGGCGACCGACCGGCGATCACTCTGGCGAGCATGGGCTAACTATAACGACAGGGCCCAAATATCACTATGGCGAACGAGTGTTCGGCTCCACCACGCGCCACGCCGCACGACGCGAAAGCAAGTGAACCCCAACCACCGCGAGGACGACGAGGATGACCGCACAGGTCTTAGATGGAAAACGGATCGCGAAAGAGATTCGCGGAGAAGTCGCGACCGAAACGGCTCAATTTGTCGCAGCTGGACACGCCGCGCCGTGCCTGGCGGCCGTCCTGGTCGGGGAAGACCCCGCCAGTCAGGTCTATGTCCGCAACAAGGCCCGCGCCTGCGAAAAGGCCGGCATCGATGGCCGAACACACCGGCTCGCGGCGGACGTCGGCCAAGACTCGTTGATGAAGCTTGTTCAAGAGCTGAATGCTGACCCCACGGTCAACGGGATTCTCGTCCAACTGCCTCTTCCTTCCGACGGGGCCGCTCAATACGACGAACGTCAGATTTTGGATGCCGTCGACCCGCTGAAGGATGTCGACGCGTTCTCGCCCGTGAACGTCGGACTGCTGATGCAGGGGCGACCGCGATTCTTACCGTGCACGCCTCATGGCATCGTCCAACTACTTGCCCGATACAAACTCTCCGTTGCGGGGAAGAAAGTCTGTGTCGTGGGCAGGAGCGACATCGTGGGGAAACCAATGGCGATGATGCTCGCGCAGCGGGACGGCACGTGTGGCCCTGAGTTCGCCAACGCCACGGTCACGCTCGCTCACAGCAGAACGCCGGACCTCGCCGAAGTGTGTCGATCGGCCGACTGCCTGATCGCTGCGGTGGGCCGACCCGAAATGATCACCGCAAACATGATACAACCCGGCGCAGTTGTGATCGATGTTGGCATCAATCGAGTCGGCGACAAACTGGTCGGCGACGTGGCTTACGCCGAAGCCGCCGAAATGGCCTCGGCAATCACACCGGTTCCCGGCGGCGTCGGTCCACTCACCATCGCCATGTTGCTCCACAACACCGTCATGGCGGCTAAGCTTCAATCCGCGAATTGAAATTGATTCAGGTTCCTTCTGGCTCCAAATCACTTTGCGATCTCTGCGCCTCTGCGTTTTCTCCCCCTCTCGTCCCGACCAGCCAATCGGCTCGCAAACCGGGTTCGGAAAACGTGAAGGTATTTGCCGCTCGGCGAGATCACGAGAGCCCAGCGCGAACGAAAGAACATGAAGCGACATCACGTTCGCGATCCCGGAGCGCTTGCGCGTTACAATCCGTCCGCAAACAATTGACTTTCCCGAGCCCCATGTCGGCTCAAGAGCCTGCCTTCATGCGTCTCGATGGGCTTCGCGGTATGGGATTTGCAACCACTGACTGACCTATGATTTCCCGAATCAAGTCTCGCTGCCTCGGAAACCATCAGGTGAACTCGATGCGACTTTCTCTGACACTGTGTGTTTTGCTGCTGGCTCCCCCGGCGCTGGCGAACAACAGCTACTTTACGCCCGGTGATGCATTCTTCTACAGCGAAATCGACCAATCGGAGTGGGGCAAGCTGCAAGACGGGTCGTTGACCGTTCTGAAGTATGACCGCCCCGAACATTTGTCGTTTGCGTTTTGCGGCTACTCCGGCTGTGAGAACTTGGACATCAGAACGCTACCCGAGTCTTTTCGCAAGAATCTGATCGATGCGATCGAGACGATGAAGAAGACGTACCCGTCCAAGACCGTGACCCGGGAGGATCCCAAAGGCGGATTCTTTGGCGCGCCACCTGAGAAAGAAAAGGTCGAGAGGAACAAGATACGGGTCTTCGTCTACGACCGCTCTTTCGATTTCTCCAAACACCGAATTGCCTTGAAATACAACGAGGATTGGCCTCGTTGGGCGAAGGATCGCGGCTACCAGTCGAACCACTTCAAGTATGATTTCTTTGTCGCGACGCCCAACGCAATCGCCGAATCCTGGCACCATGGGATCGACGTCGCACCGCTCCAAGTCAACCTCCCAATTCCTCAGCGTGGGTACATGGAAGAGCCCGTTGTGGCGGACGCCTCGAAGATCAAAATCCTTGTTGCCCCACCCATCAAGCTTGGGTCGCTGGCTTACCCGGTAGGCGCGGAAACGCACTTCTGTCTCGTGGTCACCGAGAATTCTGTCCAACGACTGACCGTCGACTTCACCACGCATCCGAAGGGACGTTGGAAACCGACGACTGAATGAAATGAATCTTCGCGAATCGCTCCAACGCGTCACGACAGTATTGGTATCCGAGCGTCCAGCGACGGAGCTTTGGCCGGAAATCCAAGAGCTCGCGGGGCTGTTTGCCGCTCGCGGATCAGAGTCGATTCGAGAAGAGCCCCGTGTTGACATCGGCGAGGGTGAGACCTGGACGGAAAATGGACTCGCAGTCTCTCCGACGATGGCTTCGATGTGTCTCGACGACTACATGCGAACCATCCAGTTTCTTCGCGGGACACATGACGCGATTGACGAATTGACGAAGAAACTTGAACGACCGATCCGAGTGCTGTACGCCGGTTGCGGACCACATGCGACGCTCGCGGTTCCGCTGATGAGTCTGTTCGCAAGCAACGAAGTGGTCTTCACGCTCGTCGATATCCATTCGGTTTCGCTTCAGTCCGCGCAAAAGACCGTCGAGCGTTTCGGATTCGGCGACTCGGTGACCGAATATCGACTCCAAGACGTAAGCTCCATGGAACTAACGGGAGACAAGCCGGATATCATTGTCACCGAGGTCATGCAGGCACGCCTGCAGAAAGAGCCTCAAGTCGCCGTGACCCGACATCTGCTTGCCCAAGCGCCCGAGGCGATACTGATACCGCAAGAAGTTCGCGTCGAGCTACAACTAATCGATCCCTCCCAGTTCTCCAGTTCGGATCCCGACGTCTGTGATCCAATCTCGCTCGGAAGTGTCTTCGTGTTGAATCGCGATGTGCACCAGATGCCAGAGTCCGATGGGTGTCTTCCGGCGGCGACCATCCAGCTGCCCGAATCGTGGGATGGGCGGCTGCAATTGATGCTGACGACGGAGATCCGCACGTACGACTCCCACCGTCTCACCGCCAACCAGTCGGGCCTCACTTGTCCGCGTCTCTACACCGATCCGGCGGCGCCGGGGGCAAAAGTTGATTTCGCGTATCAGCTCGGCGACAACCCGCAACTGGTAGGAAAGATGTCCGGGTGAAACGAAAGACGTCTGAATAGAACGCGAGCCGGACTCAACCCATTCTACGTGGCCTTCGCAGCTCACCAAAGTATTTGGTTTTCGCGGCGATCACCTAAACCGTTTGCCCGATTCGGTTAGTGGTGTGCCAAAGGTGCCAGGCGGCAAAATCTCGCTAAACGACCCTAATTGCCACTGGTCGATTTTGCCGGCACAGCGCTTTCTTTTCCCCACTTTGTCGATCGAGCATGTGACTCGATCAGGGCACGGCGAACGAACTAAGCATTGCCGCGTCCGATTTCTAACTCGTTTGGAGTGAAAAAGTGCGAACGAAAGCGCTTCTTTTTTCAACGGTAACTCTTTTCGCGGTCCAGTCACTGCACCACGACT
>JBCBLJ010001001.1:0-2649 GCA_038520195.1 Planctomycetota bacterium | reverse complement strand
CCGACTGAACTCCGACGTATCGTCCAATCCGAAATTGGCGGCGATAGCCGCCGGATGAAAGTGTTTGCAGTCTTCCAACGCGGGGTGGCGGCCTCGGCGTCGGCATTACCTTCGGACTGTGGCTGCTCTTTCTGTTGCTCAGTGGCATCAATGCATTCCTTTGCATTCAGCCGTTCCGACGCCGAGGCCGCCACCCCGCGTTGGAAGACTGCAAACACTTTCATCCGGCGGCTATCGCCGCCAATTTCGGATTGGACGATACGTCGGAGTTCAGTCGGCACTTGGCTTCCATCGGGGACGAAGGCCTGCGACGGGAAGTGGCCGCCTGCATTCTGATCGACTCGCACATCTCGTCGGTGAAGTACCAACGTGTCACCACGAGCATCCGGTTGATGGGCATCAGCGCGATCACGGGTCTAACGTATTTGGTCTTGATTCAGTTTTAGCTGTCGACGATGACACGCGTCGCATCGGTCCGATCATTGGGTGAAGCGGCGTCCGAATGCTTGACTGGTGCTTCGGGAACAGACTTGGGCGACGACACGGCGCACGTTTGGGACCGTTCGGCCGAGAGCGTCTCCGCGGGCCGTTGCTCGAATCAGTGAGCGAAAACTGCATCGGCCCGTGCCTTGAGGCTCACGCGAAGACATCGCTGCGGCTCCAACGGCCGAGGCCGCCCATCGATTGCGCGTTGAGAGACGCGACGCGCGCCGCCAGCGCGGCAGCTTCTACCGCCGTCGCGCCCCGATTGATCGCGTGCAGGAAGGCCCCATGAAAGGTGTCACCGCAACCAGTGGTATCGACCGCGGACGCTGAGTCGATTGCTTCTTGATGGAAAGAGTGGTCGGCGGTCACCCAGTCGCTTCCACGCTCGCCATCGGTGACACCCACGATCGCGCACTGCAAATCATCCATCATCATCGCCGCTAACTCGGAAGTTTTCGCCTGATGCGCGACGGGCCTTGCAAGGCGGTCACAGTGGCACTCCGCAAACTGTCGCGCCACGATGACGATTTCAGAGGCACAAAGCATCGGTCGGATCTCGTCGCGATAGCGATGGGCGCCGCCGTCAAACGAGAGCTTGGTTTGATGTCGTTTCGCGACCTCAATCGCCCGTGCACCGATCTCGGGATGCCTGCCATTGAGGTGCACAATGGAGGCACTGGCGATGGCGTCGACCATGGTCGGAAGCCAGGCGATCCGGTCACAAGCCGAGCCAGGGCAATAAACGATGGTACGTTCGCGGGTTTCAAGGTCGGACCAAATGGACGCTGACGACGTCGTCGTTTCGGCGATCCGCTGAATCAACTCGGTGTCGACGCCCTCTTGCTCCAGGCGTTGAACGACCGATTCGCCGGCCGCGTCGTCACCGAGGGCATCGATCAGACGCGTCGAGGAGCCGAGTCGGGCGGCGGTCGCCATTGCCACCGAAACTCCACCGCCAAGCGAGTCGACGCGATCCGCCGCGCGCACGACTTCGCCGCGATTTGGCAATCGCTCGATCGAACAGACCGAATCCCAGACGGAAACGCCGATGCCGATGATTTTGGATCCGTCAGTCATGTTTTAAGGTGCCTGATCCGTTTCGTCTCAACGTGTGCGACCTATGTCTCATTCTTCGTAACCTTCATGGCAAATCCAGTTCCCGTGACTGACTCCGGCAGACGACAGCACATTCCGAGGATGCGTGCGGCAACGCAGAGCCGGGATCTACCACGAAGAGCACAGAGGACACAAAGGGAGAAAGAGAGTCAAAAAGGATGACGCGCGGGGTTTCTCTCTTCCTTGATCGTTGAATGCATCGGCACTGAACAGTCGCCGTATTCCGTGCCAGCGACATCAACGCGGTCTTGGCCTCATTCGTCTTCGTGATCTTCGTGTCCTCTGTGGTGAATCGATTTCCCCCGACTATTTCCTGCGGATGATTCGACGGTTCGACCCAAAGAACGCTTTCGATAGCACACGAACCGATCGTCGCAATCGATCCGACGTCGCCCAACACCCGACTACGCCGATCAACAGCGACACCCAACGAAAACCACCTCAGTGTGCGTCGAGCCAGTTTTCGCCGGTTCCGATCTCGACGACGATCGGAACTCGCATCGGCAAAGCGTTTTTCATTTCATTTTGAATGACCGGAATCACTTCATCGGCTTCCTCACGATGGAGGTCGAACACCAATTCATCGTGCACCGTTAGCAGCATCTTCGTTCGATAGCCTCCCGAACGTAGCGCCGCGTGAACGCGGACCATTGCAAGTTTGAGCATGTCGGCGGCGGTGCCCTGAATCGGGCTGTTCATCGCGAGCCGTTCCGCGGTACTCGCGGCGGTGCGCGACCGGCTGTTGATTTCGCGAATGTAGCGGCGACGCCCGGTGAGCGTACGGACGTAACCGTTCTGTTTGGCGAACGCGACCGTCTCGTCGATGTACTTTGTGACGCCGGGGTACTTTTCGAAGTAGTTTTCAATCAACGCATTCGCTTCGGCGCGTGGAATGTTCAAACGCTGCTGAAGGCCGAAGCCGCTGATGCCGTAGATGATCCCAAAGTTGACCATCTTGGCTTTGGAACGCATCTCCCGAGTGACCTCATCCGGCTCGACCTTGAAGACCTTCGAAGCGGTGACCGAGTGAATGTCCTCTTCGTTTTT
>JBCBLJ010000028.1:0-22960 GCA_038520195.1 Planctomycetota bacterium | reverse complement strand
CTCGCCGACTACAAACGTATGGCCACACCTCACTCGCGAACTGTTCCTATGCTGAACGCGCGTGGCTAACCGGTTCCTTTGCCAAGGTTTGTTGTCGTGTAGACAGTGAAGAAGAATTGATGGCGATTCATGATAAGGCCGTCGACGCCGGACTCGAAGTACATCTCATCACTGATAGTGGAAAAACCGAATTCCACGGCGTTCCGACAAACACGTGTCTCGCCATCGGGCCTGACGATGTCGCGAAGATCGACGCGGTCACGGGGGATCTCCGACTTCTTTGACAACAAACCATCGGTTTCCACAGCGACGGTGCTCACCTGCTGCCACGAGCGAACTTTCCAGCGAGAATCGTGTCGTCGATGCGAAGAGAGCATGTCGCGCACGACAAGGAGTTGGCGGTCCCGGTTCGGCGACAGTCTTCACTGCCGAATCAGTCGAAACGAGAACACCAGGTAGCAATCGATGACCAACGAATGGGCAAAGCCAGAACATGCCGTAGCATATCTTGCACGGATGACAGATATCCCGCATCGGATCGAGGGTGAATCAACGTTGCTATCAGAAGTGTCACAGCGCTCCACGCGAGTTCTGGATCTTGGATGCGGTGACGGTCACCTTCTGGGGTTAGTGTTGGAGCGTTGCCCGAATGCAACTGGAATCGGTCTCGACTTTTCCCCAACGATGCTGCAACAAGCAGGAGTGCGTTTTGGAGAAGGTGATCGAGTTACGCTGGTGGAGCACAACATGGACGAGCCACTGCCGGAACTTGGCGGCTTCGATTGTGTCGTGTCCAGTTTCGCCATTCACCACTGCACTGACGAACGGAAACGGGCGCTTTATGCCGAAGTCTTCAACTTGATTGAGCCCGGTGGTGTGTTTTGCAATCTTGAACACGTTTCATCACCCAACGAGCGAATTCATTCCCGTTTCGTTGAAGCAATGGGCATGACGCCGGAAGACGAAGATCCTTCAAACAAGTTGCTCGACGTGGAAACTCAGTTGCGATGGCTGAGCGAAATTGGCTTTGATGATGTGGACTGCTATTGGAAATGGAGGGAATTGGCGTTGATGATCGGATCGAAGCCGCACCCCATGACGGTGGATGAGGACATGGAGATTGATGAAAATCCGACGCCCGCCGAAGTCCGCTGGCTGGACGACCAACTTGATGCCTTCAACAAATAGCAGGTTGGCAGAGACGACTTCGCTCCGCTGAACCTCGTGATCCGTCAGCGAGGCAATGTGATCGCCGGACTCAACGGGTTGCTGGGTTGGGATTGGCTCTACGTGCAAGTGCTTTGGGTCCACGAAACGCAACGACATTCGGGCGTTGGGAGTCGCCTATTGGAGCAAGCGGAATGTGCGGCACGAGACCGAGGCTGCATCGGATCATGTCTATCGACGTTTACCTTTCAAGCGCCGGATTTCTACAGCAAGCATGGCTACTCAGACTTCGGCCAGATACACGACTATCCCGATGAAAATACGATGCACTTCATGTCGAAACGATTCGAAGCAACGCCCTGAAATGGACGCTCGCAACGACGCTTTGCCCGGCCACAACCCCGGTTGGATCTACAAGCACAGAGCACGTAAGACGGACTCCGTTGTCTTGGCCGTTTCAGGTGGAGCGATTTTTAGAGAGATGAACGGAGAGGAAGAGCACCAAGAGAACGAAGGCCTGTATGCCTTGAACTTGCTGGACCTGAATTGGACTCGACTCTAGAGACGCAATGAGCACCACCGCATTCACAATCGACGAAGTCATTGAACAGCAGCGTGCATCTGGCAACGCTTGGTTTGAGTTCCTTGACGTGTCGAGCCTGTCGATGGGCGTCTACACAATTCCAGCTGGAACCGACGACCGAGAATCGCACGATCCGCATGGTCGAGACGAGGTTTACGTGGGTGTCAGCGGCACCGGCCGACTAACGGCGAAGTTTTTGAGATCGCCAAGAATTCGATCGTGCTCGTGAAAGCCGGCGTCGAGCATCACTTCCACGACGTGAGCGAAGATCTCACGCTTCTCGTCTTCTTCGCGGGCACCAATAAGTAGCGAAATCGCATTTGGAACCGAGGTAGCATGCACGCGACTTTGCCCCGGTCGCCAATAATCCGGCACGCTTCATTGAGCGGTAGCAACGTCTAAAGCCTGCGTCACTACTGTTCGTCCAGCCTGCCGATCACCGAAATGGGTTCCGCCAACACGCTCGACCCGATCGAGTACCGGTGGATCGTGATGGCCCAAATCGTTGGGATTCCTGGAGATCAGCGCAGAAAAGAAGCCGCTTGCGGTTTCGCAAGCGGCTTGGAAGGTGGAGGATAACGGACTTGAACCGATGACCTACGCGCTGCCAGCGCGTCGCTCTCCCAACTGAGCTAATCCCCCAGAGGACGGCCGCCTCGCGGCGACTGAACACGTATTATCGGTCGACAAATGGTTCCGTCAACCTGTGTTCGAAGGAGCGATTTGGCAGGCAAACGGTTCACGCGTGACGTGCAATCGGCGCTCGCCGCTTTGACCCCTACAATCCGCCCGCTTGCGGTGGTTCGGTCACCGCGGAATCGAAAAACTCTCGCCCCAGATTAGTTTCTGAATGTCCAGTCGTCGTCGTGCACGCGAAATCGTTCTTCAACTGCTTTACGAAGCCGATATCAATGGCCCGCGTGAGGAAACGGCGACGCGAAAGTTCATTCGCTCCCGACTGCAGGGCCGGAAGGCACTGACGACATTTGCCGAAGATTTGCTTGCCGAGACATTGAAACACCGCCAGGACGTCGACGTTCACTTGGCTCGGCTGGCCAAAGGATGGGCACTGAATCGGATGGCGGTGACCGACCGGAATGTCATGCGAATGGCAGGTTACGAAATCCTCTTCGGTGAGACGCCGGGTCGAGTCGCCGTCAATGAAGCCGTCGTGCTCATCAAACGCTACGGCGACAGGAACAGTCCCAAGTTTGTGAATGGGATCCTGGACCGTTTGCTGAAAGAGCATGAGTCGGGGGCGCTTCGGATCGTGTCAGCACGCGGCGCTCAATCGGACGACGCGCCCACCAACACCAGCGCACAACCGGGCGAGAGCCGAGGTCAATGACGTGCCCGAACTGGTTCCCTGGTTGGGCGTCGCGACGATTCTGTCCCTTGGCATTTTTGTCCAAGCGGCCGCTGGGTTCGCGGCTGGATTGTTGATCATCCCGACGATGCTTTGGATGGGATATCCGATCCCAGAAGCTTCGATGGCGCTGCTCGTCGCGACCGTTCCGCAAAACCTGTTCGGGGTCTACTCACTGCGAGAATCGATCGAACCGAAAAGGTTGACCTGGCCCGGGTTGGGGAGGATTTCGTTTCTTCCACTCGGAGTGCTCGCGCTCGCTTGGGTGGAGCAGAACTATCCCGTGATCCGCATCCGTCAATTCGTAGGAGCGGTGGTGCTTACGGTCACGATCGCAACCATTTTGTACAATCCAAAGCCCCGCGCGAGCTTGCATCCCGGATGGGGTCTACTGGCGTTCCCGACGTCGGGATTTCTTCAGGGCCTCGTTGGGATGGGCGGGCCAGCGATGGTGTTTTGGGTGACCGCGCACGATTGGGACGCTCGACGAATCCGCGGGTTCCTGTTTGGAATGTACACGATCAGCCTGGTTCCTGCTTTTTTGTGTCTCTACTTACGTTTCGGTGACCGGGTTTCAGAAAGTGCGTTCATGGCCGCGCTCACGATCCCGTCGCTATTGTTGGCTACTTGGCTGGGCCTTAAATTCGGCGATTGGTTGGGTCGCGAACGACTGCGCCGCGTCACCTTGGGGTTGCTGCTGCTCATGGGTCTCGTTGGCTTAGCGTCGCCATGGATTCAGTCGTAGTGCGCGAACGATGAGGCAACGGACCGATGTTTGAATTCTCATTCACCTTGCTCTCGGAGCAGTCACTGCTCTCCGGCGATGCCTTGATGGCGTTGCTCGCGCTGACCTTGATGGAGATCGTTCTGGGGATCGACAACATCATTTTCATCGCGATCATCACCGGTCGGCTTCCCGAAGAACGCCGACCATTTGCCAGACGGTTTGGACTTGTCTTGGCGATGGGAATGCGGATTCTGTTGCTGATGTGCATTGGCTACATGATGCAATTGGTCGATCCCGTGTTTCGACTCGCTGATTATGCACCCACGGAGTCGCTCGCGGAGTACTTTCACGAACACGAGGAAGCGAACGAGGTCAGCTGGAAGGACCTGATCTTGCTCGGCGGCGGGCTCTTCCTGCTGTGGACCGCTGTTCGAGAGATTCACCACAAGATCGAAGGTGACGAGGAAGAAGCTGAGGTGGGGAACTTACCGGGGGATGAGGGCGGCGGCGCCGACGGAATCGACCCGGTGACCGATCAGAATCGTCATTCGATTTCGATTTCGGGGGTTCTGTTTCGCATCGCCTTGATGGACATCATCTTTTCGCTCGACTCGGTGATCACTGCGGTTGGAATGGCGAAGCAGATACCGATCATGGTCGCGGCGGTCGTCATCAGCGTGGGTGTGATGATCGCGTTCGCGAATCAGATCAGCGACTTCGTGCAGGCGCATCCGACCGTCAAGATGCTTGCCCTGTCGTTCCTCATGCTGATCAGCGTGATCCTGGTCAGCGAGGCGGTGGGGACGCCGATCAGCAAAGGTTACGCGTACTTCGCGATGGTGTTTTCATTGATGGTCGAAGCGCTCAATCTGCGGATGAAGATGAAGCGTATCAAACCGAGTCGAGGTGAGGGCGAAACGGGAATCGTCAAGCGCTGAGCCGAACTCCGTAGGCCTAGCCTTTTTGGCTCAATAGCTGACCGGTCGATGAGTTTCCCAGCGGCACGGTCCGCCGATGGCGACAAAAAGATCCACCGCCAGCATCGCCAATTCGTGTTCGGCACGATGTAGTTCGGTGCCGGCTTCGATCACCTCTTCCTGTGCTCGAACGAGTTCGGTGACATCCAATCGGTCCAGCTCATAGCGTTCGGCCAGGTCGTCGGATTTCTCCGCGGCTGACTCGTAACGCAGGCTGAGTTCGTCAACAATGTCACGCAGATCGACGTACCTTGTGAGTAACTCCTGCGTTCGCTCTGCCGCTGAAGTGACCACACCGTGGTAGACGGTCATCGACGTTTGTAATCGGGTGCCCGAGCCAGCTTGGCGATTGGGGCCGGTGACCGTGACGTCGAGGGGTCCGAGTTGCCCAAGTTCGATCGCCATGGGATCGACCGGTTGGGGATCGGAGGGTGAGCTTGATTGTGCATGAATGGATCCGCGAAGTGCCAGGGCCGCCATCCACTGCGTTTCGGGGATGTTCGAATACATTGCATCTCCCCTGAGGGCCCGCGCCGCGGTTTGGACGTCGCAGCGGTTACGGAGTTCGTCCGCGGGGATTTGTTGCTTGACGCGGCCGAGTCGGAAACTGGGCTGATCGCCGAGCGCTTCACGAAGGGCTCCGGTCAACGGTCGACCGATGAGGATCTCGACCTTTGCGATCGACCGATCGCGATGCGTGGCGAGTCGTGAGCGGCTTTTCAGGTACTTGCGCTGTACCTTTTGAAGGTTCCGCACTTCCTCGGAATCGCGGCCGCCACTGCGTTGTTCGGCCAACTTGAGTTGACCGTTCACCATGTCGATCTGTTGCTCGATCAAGTCGCTGTCATGAAGACAGTACCGAGCGTCCGCGACCGCTCGCGCGAGTTGGATCAAGAGAGCGCGACGCTGCCCGATCCGATCTGCTGCGTCGGCTCGCGGGGCGGGGTAACCGGCACGGAGCAATCGTTGCTCCACGGGTGCCGTTTCGGCAGACGCGTGCAGCGCTAGCTCCATCACCCAGCGCAGTCGTGGGTCACCGAATTCATCCCAGCACGCTATCAGCTGGTCGTCGTCCATCAACGATTCCGCCGCCGCCGGAATGGGAACGACGGCATTGGCGTGGGCCGTTGGGTGGTTGGCAAGAGCGGAATCGTGAAACAGGCCCGGAGCGTCCATCAGAACGGACTCGGCGTTCTGGATGAGCGGCGGTGTCTCGACGGCTTGGGACCGATGGTTCATCGAGCCACAACCGGCCGTCAGTCCACATCCGGCAAGGGTGAGTGCCGCAAATCGCCAAGGCAATCGAGTTTGCATGATCCATCACAACGCAAAAGAAACGATCCATCGATTCTTGAATACATCGACCAGATATGCCGACCATCGGAGTGGTAACGGTTCGGACCGGTGTGTCCCAGAAATTCGCTACAGTTTGACAGCGCGGCGGACTACGGTCCGGACTGCAGCAAGTCGTTTTCCAGCAGATGGCAGTAAGAGTCGTAGCGGCGGGCATCGATTCTGCCATCGGCTACCGCGTTCTTGACGCCGCAGTCATCCTCATCGAGATGAAGGCAATTCGAGTAGCGGCACTCGTTGACGTAGGGCCGCAGGTCGGGCATCAAACCCGCAACTTCTTCCGGTTCGATGTCCCAAAGTTGGAACTGTCGGATGCCGGGGGTGTCGAACACGGCACCCTCCGAGTCGCCGGGCACCGGAATGAGTCGGGCGGTGGTGGTGGTATGCCGGCCTTTGTGATTGTCCTTACTGACTTCTGACACAGCCAATCCGAGTCCCGGTTGCACTGCGTTGAGCAAGCTGCTTTTTCCGACGCCACTCTGCCCCGAGAGCGCCGTCTGTTTTCCGTTTAAGAAAGCGCGTAGGTATTCGATGTTGAGTTCAGACTCGACGCTTGTGAGCAGCACGCGATAGCCGATCGAGGCATAGACGCCAATCAACTGTTGGAAATCGGCCATGTCAACGAGATCGCATTTGTTGATGACGATCACCGCTTCGAGCGAACACTGTTCGGCCGACAGAAGAAATCGATCGATCAAGCCCGGTTTCAAAACGGGTTCTGCTGCGCTGGCGACAATGAGTAGGCAATCGACGTTCGCGGCGATGATGTGTTGTTGGCCGCGGCTGGTGCGATTGATGATTCCGTGCCGCGGTCGCACCGACTCGATCATGCCGGTCGATTCGGATTCCGGGCGAAACGTCACGTGATCCCCCGCGACGACCGCCCCACGACCCTCGAGATGGAGGGACTTGAGAACCTGTCGGATCGCGCACTCGTACTCGCGTTGATCGTCACCGAGAACGATGCTCGACAGCCCGTGAACACGCGTGACTCGGCCGGAGAGCAACTCGCCCTCGCTTGTCGAGTCGGAAGCCTCGCCCTCGATTCGGCTCACCGTCCGTTTGCGAGTCAGATCGCCTTTACCGCTGACGCGTTCTTGTTTGACCGCATCATCGAGAGCCTCGTCGTCGGCGTTGAACTGCCGAGTGAGGTCGGCGTCTCGAACGCGCCCCTGGTAGTGTTTGCGAAAACTGACTCGCGTTCCCGTCGACTTTCGGTGGTGCTTTTTCTTCTTGCCCATTCAAAACCAGTTTATCTGAATTGCCGCTCAGAGGGTGGATGGGAGCCCGCGATAGCCTCTTGCCGTGTGGAATGGCTGAGTCTCCTCCGCTAGACTCCTCAATCCGCTTGGCGCGACGCTCGTCTCGCGTCTCAGTCTTCGACGTCTTGTTCATCTTTCCCAGACCCATCATGACCGAAACTTCCGCAGGCCAAGTCGATCACGTCCTGGACGAGACCCGCCTCTTTCCTCCGCCGGCCGAGTTCACCGAGAAGGCGGTGATCAAGAGCTTGGAGCAATACGAAGAGCTTTACGCGAGGGCCCGGGATGATCGGGACGGTTTTTGGGGTGAACAGGCGCG
Organism: Planctomycetota bacterium; assembly: GCA_038520195.1. Classification (GTDB taxonomy): domain Bacteria; phylum Planctomycetota; class Planctomycetia; order Pirellulales; family Pirellulaceae; genus Stieleria. The sequence goes on along the minus strand of JBCBLJ010000028.1, from coordinate 15,206 downwards.
CGGGCACCTTCATTGGTTCGAGCCATTTGACGAAGTCTGCCAATGGGACGCTCCACACGCGAAATGGTTCGTGGGCGGGAAGACGAACGCCAGCTACAACTGCCTGGATCGAAACATTGATCTGGGACTTGGCGACAAGACGGCCATCCTCTGGGAAGGGGAGCCGGGGGACACTCGCTCGTTGACGTATCGTGAACTTCGCGATGAGGTTTGCAAGTGCGCCGCAGCGCTCCAGGAGCTTGGTGTCGGCGTCGGCGATGTCGTCAGTATCTACATGCCGATGACACCTGAGTTGGCGATCGCGATGCTGGCGTGCGCGCGAATCGGCGCGATCCATTCGGTGATCTTTGCCGGTTTCAGCGCCGAGTCGATTGCCGATCGCAACAACGACGCGAACGCGAAACTCGTGATCACCTCTGATGGTCTCTACCGGCGCGGCAAAGTGCTTCCGTTGAAGGCGACAGTAGACCAAGCCTTGGAGAAGTCCCCGACGGTGCAAAAGTGTCTTGTGCTCAAGCGGGTTGGAAACGACGCGCCAATGACGGAAGGCCGCGATGTTTGGTGGCACGATGTCGTTGATAAGCAAGACGCGGAGCTGCCCGCGGAACCCCTCGATAGCGAAACCACGCTGTTCATCCTTTATACCTCGGGAAGCACGGGGAAGCCGAAGGGAATTCGGCACACCACTGCGGGATACAACCTGTGGGCCAAGCGAACGTTCCAGTGGGTCTTCGATCATCGTGACGACGACATCTACTGGTGTACGGCGGACTGCGGCTGGATCACGGGACACAGCTACATTGTCTACGGTCCGATGTCAGCCGGTGCGACCTGCCTGATGTACGAGGGTGCGCCGAATCATCCGGCAGAAGATCGTTTCTGGGAATTGGTTGAGAAATATCGCGTCACGATTCTCTACACGGCCCCCACCGCGATCCGCGCGTTCATCAAGTGGGGTGATGAGCATGTTGAGAAGCACGACCTCTCGAGCTTGCGATTGCTCGGAAGTGTCGGTGAAGGAATCAACCCCGAAGCTTGGATGTGGTACCACGAGAAGATCGGTAGTCAGAAATGCCCGATTGTTGACACGTGGTGGCAGACGGAGACTGGCGGCATCATGATGAGTCCGCTGCCTGGGATCACGGCGACAAAGCCCGGATCGTGTACGCGTCCACTGCCGGGCGTTGTTCCGATCATCGTCGATGAGACCGGCCAACCGGTCGGCAAAGAGCACGGCGGGATGCTGTGCATGGACCAGCCCTGGCCCGGGATGCTTCGAGGAGTCTGGGGTGATGAAGAGCGTTTCGTCGAGACGTATTGGGCAGCGGTCCGCGGTAAGTACCTGACCGGCGACAATGCTCGCCGAGACAAAGACGGTTACTACTGGATCATGGGTCGAATCGATGACGTGATCAACGTGTCGGGTCACCGGCTGAGCACCATCGAAGTCGAGAGCGCTCTGGTGAGTCACGAATCTGTCTGCGAAGCGGCTGTCGTGGGCCGACCGGACGACATCAAGGGCCAGGCGATCGCCGCCTTCGTGACGGTCACCGGTGCCGAACCTGGGGATGAACTACGAAAACAACTTCGTCTCCATGTTCGGGAGCAGATCGGTGCACTCGCCCAACCGGATGACATCCGCTTTACCGCCGGCGTGCCGAAGACTCGGAGCGGAAAAATCATGCGACGGTTGCTTCGCGACATCGCCGCCGGGCGCGAAGCGACGGGCGACACGAGTACCTTGGAGGATTACTCGGTGCTCGCGAAACTACGCGATGATGAGTCGTGATTGGGCTACAATGTCTCGTTTGACACGTGCTTGCACCGCCGCGTTACCAATTGGCTCGTACCGGAGTCGGGATCGTTGAAGTCGTCGTTCGCGTTTCAGCCAGCCAACCCATTTTCGACGGAGAGAACGGCTCCTAACTTGGTAGCCTTCCGTTTCTCTCCCGGCAAATCCGGCAGGGACAAACACGTCATCGATTCTCACCTGGAGGGGCTGGTCGCCAAACTTCAGAACAATCGCAAATCAATGATCGTCGGCCCTCACGGAACGGGGAAGTCGACACTGTTGCATACCTTTCTTCCGAAGCTTCAGCAGACCTTTCCCAAGGTCGCGTTCCATCAATTGACGAGCGATCGATCGCTCGGGTTGTTCGGCAGGATGAAATACCGTCGGGAGGTAAGCGGTCGTGTGAGACGTGATCTGTACGAGTTGCCGGAAAACGGTTTGGTTGTGATCGACGGGTGGGAGCAACTGAGCCGGATCGCTCGATGGCGAATTTCGCAGTCCGCGTTTGGCCGCAATCTCACGCTGCTGGTGACCTCTCACCAACGATTTTCTGGCTGGTCGGTGCTGTACGAAACCAAGGCGAGTGTGGAACTGGTGCGTGCGCTCGCCGGCGACCTGCTTTCGGACTCACCGCACCGTGTTCGAAAGCTGATCGAAGAAAAACTAAAGACCAAACGTCTGCTGCCACACGCGAACATTCGTGAGTTATGGTTTGAGTTTTACGATGTGGTACAGGATCACCACGACCAAGCACGCAATGATCGCACCGAGACATTCCATTAGCTGACCCGAGACGTACATGCGACTACCCGTCATCCTTGTCCAACATGCGCCCGCTGGAGGGCAGGCCCTTGCCGAGGCGCTCGTCGGTGAATTGATCGGACGCGCCGGTCTCGACTTGACGTTGGTGGATCGGTTCGAATCCATCCGGGACGATTCGTCGGATCGATTGACTCTGGATGGCATTCAGGGCGACGCGGCCGTGCTTGATTGGCGATCTGCGGACGAGATATTGGAGGCCGTCGGAAACATCGGTTTCCATGGGACGCGTCAGGCTCATCAACTCGATGGAGAGGTGAACGCCTCCGCGGCGACGCAATCGCGACGACTGTTTCTGTTTGATTTGCGCCTCGGTGTGGATGCAAGGGTCATCGTCGCCGAGCTGATTCGTTTGCGTGAATCGCTCAGCGTGAAGACCTTTTCGCTCGCCGGACTTGCGGGCCCTTCGCCCAAGAAGGCGAAGCCTGCCCCAGTCGTCCCTGCTCCCGCGCCGGTTGAAGCGCCTTCGCCCACCGAACCGACTCCGGGGCGTGCGCCGACGGGTGACGCGCTCGACCGCCTGATCGACCATCTCGATGAGCTCGACGTCTAGAGGCACATGCTTAAGGGCGGAACCGGATAAAAACCTCGATTGATCATCGACAGGCGTTCCCTGAGTGGCTGGCGCGACGTGGGCTCGTTACCTTGACGCGTGAAGTGAATCATTCCGCTTGGGGTTCAAACGATGATGTTCTTCTTACAGCTTGTCGGCGCGATGTTGCTGGCGTTGATCATTTTGGTGATCGCTGTCTACCTCTACGTCAGATACAAGATTCGAAAATTCATCAAAGACATCGCCGAAGGATTCGGTGAACTTTCGGCAACCGTACCGCCGTTTCGCATCAAGCTTACGTCGCGCGAACAGGCAGAAGACGAACTTCGAGACGCGATGGGGGATGACGACGAAGAGGAGGAGTTCTTCATGGACGAAGACTCCGTTGAAAAACACTCTAAATCATTCGTTGGGCTTGGGTTTCGACCGATCAGTGACTTCAACACCGACACCGTCCTGAACCTTCGAGTTCTTGTTCATGACCAGAACTCGACCTTCGCCGTCATCTACGACCACTACTCGGCGGGCGTTTGGTGTGACCTCTATCGGGGCTATCGCGACGGAGCCAGCTGGACTTACTCGAGCGCGAAAGACCCGGGAATGGACATCATGCCGGGCCACACGCAGCGGTTCTTTCCCGACGTAGAGGTCGAGGAGATCGCAAAACAGTTTTGGGCGCAGGCACCGTCCGATGGCATCGAAATAGTTGCCGACGCCGAGTTCGCGCGATACTTCGAGAAAAAGTATGCCGAGGGCATGAATTGGAAGATCCAGCGGGGCGGCCCGACGGAAGAGGAGATACGTCGAGTCGCGGAATTGAGCGGTGACGAATGTACCGAAGAAGCGATCAGGTCGACTCAGGAACAATGGGCGACAGAGATTAGTGGTTTTCTTGGTGACCTCGCCATTAAGCAATTCAACAAGCAAAACGACGTTTCAAAGCAGGATGCCGCCGACCGGGAGTTTCGCGTTTTTGCAGTCCACGAACGGATGCCGACGCAAGAGTTGCTTGAATCGATCCATCAAGACTTTTATCTCGATATGGATGAAGACCTCGAGGACGACGAAGAGGAGGATCCGGACACGATCAAGTGGCGGCGGGAATTCGATCGCGTCTCGGCGGTGCGGGAGTCAAAGACGGTGATCGAGACCTTCCACGCGGTGCTAGAGGAGTCCGGAAAGCGGGATACGTACGAATGCTTGGGGGCTGTCAGCAAACCCGTCGAGGCCGAGATCTGGCTGCGTCCCTACGACGAGGAGGACGAGGAGTTTGAGGACGACGATGAACTCGATGACTTTGAACTCTAGAATGGGACGTCTCACATCGAAGTGACTTGGGCCGAGAACCCAACCAATAGTCATGACTCAGTAGTCATGCTGAGCCGAACATCAGCGGTGCGCGCTCGTGCGTTTCGCGGCGGCCAGGATCGCTTGCATTCTTTGCTCCGCGACTGCGCCTCCTTCGCTTTGCGGCGGCGCGATTGCCTTGGCGAACGCGTATGCCGTCGCGGCCTGTCGGTAACACTTGTCCGCCAGTTCACGCTGGGGAACGCGGCCGCCGAGCGTCTGCCAAGTCTGAGCCACCCAGAAAACGTCTTCGACGCCGAGACTGTCTCGCTCCGACTCCAAGTCGGCAACCGCGCTGCCGAATTGCCGCAGCTGTTCGATTCCCAAGGGGGTCTCAGGACCGAATTCCTTGACGAGTGCTCGCAACGGTCCAATGGGGTCCGCGCGTCGAACGACAAGCGGCCGAGCGGCCGAGTCCGTCGGGCTTCTGTCCTGCGCCGTTGCTTTTCGACTCGGGTCGGAGAACCACTGCATCACAAAGAACCCGATCAGGAACGCGGCGCTGAGAGTTAACCCCGCATGAACAATCGCACGCAGCGCCGCGATCGACCGAGTGGGGTTTGAATGGGTCGCCGCAGTAGTGCTTTTGACCTGCCGAGTCGGTAGCAACTCTCTGGGGGCCGTCTTTGGTGGCGTCCGCGCGAGAGCGGAACCTGAGCGTCGTTCTGCCAGCAGCGCGATACCCGGAAAGAGATCCGCTCGCAGCAACGTGTCGGTTGCTTCGACGACCGCGGGTGATGTTTGAAGAAAGACGAAACCGCATTCGCACTCCGCCGTCTGCCCTTCCTCCGTTCGCGGGACAAGATACTCGGCGCGACAGGCGGGACACTGAATCGTCAGCTCGTGTCGTGCTGTCGATTGCACAGGAATGTGCGCGGTCGCGGTTACTTGTGTGGAATCAGCGATGGAATCCTGGCGGATCAACGAGAAATCGGATGAAAGCTGGGCGACATCATTCGTCGGGTCTTTTTCCAGAGCGAGAACGAGAGAGGTGTCGTCGGCATGCGGTTTCGGATTGGGGCAAGCCGACGCTTTGGCCTCGGGTGCCTTTGACACGGTTACCAGGGTCGGCGTTGGATCCGTGCTTGTCCGTGACTCTTCGGTGCGTTTCGCCGCCGGCTCCGCGGTTTGCCCGTCGGGTTCGTTCTCTTCGGCATCTCCGCTGTCAGTGACCGTCGTGGCGTCCGAAAGCAATCCTTCCTCGCGGGGCACGACGAGCGTTATCGGCTCGACTTCTGTTGGCGAGGGCCTTGGAGCGGCGTGCGTTACGGGCTCTTTCGGTTCCGGATCGGCTTGCTCGGGGGATTCAACGTTTGCCGAAGCGGGGTCTCTTGAAACATCTGCACCCGCCTCCGGCAAGGGAACCGGCTCCGGTTCGGCGGCGACGGGGCTTACTTCGTTTTCCGGTGTCCCTTTTTCGTCGGAGCTTGTGCCCGGATCGATTGCTCGGACGGCCAACCGGTGTGTTGGGACGTGGAGCGATTCACCGCAACCACAGCGGACATTTTCACCCGCTCCGGCCGCATGAAACACGTGTTCGGCGCCGCAGCCACCGCAGCGGACACCGATTTCATCGCCGTCGGCCCAGCGGAACGCATGCAGTTCGGCGTCACAGTCACAGCGAAGTAAGTGCGCAGAGGTAGATGCGTCCTGTTGCCAGGCTTGTTGTTGTTCGCAGACGGGACATTGGCCGCTGGCCTTCATCGCACCGCTTTTCGAGGATCTTTCCTTTTGGGATGTCTCTCATACCTGTTTCGGCTGTGACGGCCAGCAGAGACCGGCCTCAAGCCGCATTCGTAGCGAATTTCAGCTAGTTTTCGATTGTTTTGGCGTCATATAATCGGTTCCCGGTGTCGAACCTCCTTGTTTCCGTTACTCCATTGCTATCGAACAGATCATGCCAACGATTCGTGAAACTTGCTCGGTGATTGCGTTGACTGGAATCGCGTTCGCAACGGGCGTTGCCACGGCGCAAGCGCCGATCGCAACTCCAACGCCCGTTCTTACCGACCCAACGGATGACGCAGGCAAGGAGCGGCGGGAGGTCGCGGCCGAGAAAGATGATTCGTTGATCGCCGGGCTAGTTGATGAGATGGGATCGCCTCGGTTGGCGGCGCGCCGCGACGCCGCCAAGCGGTTGCGGGAGATGGGACTCCGGGCGCACCCGTCGCTAGCCAAGGTCGCGATTGAAGGCGACCCTGAACGAACGATGATCGCGATGCGTCTTCTTGCCGACGCACTTCAGTCGGAAGAGGAAGCGGTGGTCGAGAGCGCGAGAAAAGCTCTTGAGAAGATCGGTGAAAACGCGAACCCGCAAGGGATCGCAGCCAATCGCCTCCTTCGGGAGCAAATTCGACCGGAGCCGCGGTTGGTTCCCCCAAACAACAACATGGGGCTGAATCAACGCCTGATTCCAAGGGCGTTCAATCCTGGGCAACAACTCATTCCGGCACCCGGATTCAATCAGGGCCAAGTCAATTTGCGGGTGAGCGTTCGAACCATCAATGGAGTCCGTTCCATTGAGGTCGTGCAGAATAATCGCACGTTTCGTTTCAATGACGTTGCTGGAGGACTCGAGGTCGAGCGTCCCGACGATAAGGGCGGAAGCACGAAAAAGCTTTACAAAGATTCCGCCGAACTGAAATCCAAAGACCGCGAGGCGTACGACGTCTATCAAAAAGCGGGCGGCGACGGTCAAGCGAACCCCGTGCGTGCAATGCCGCCGATGTTCGGTCCGAACCCTGGCATTCCGAACTTCCCGAGGTTTCCGCGAATGCAGTTGCTTCCACCTGTTGAACTTCCACCGATTCCAGCACCCAAGCTCAAGAAGTCCAACAAGCCCAAGCCCGTCGAGGTTTGAGCCAAGCGGGCTAAGCACGCCTCGCGTATCGGTTGAACCGGTCAACACCCATGCGGCCGGGACCGAGAAGTCGGAGCCGCCGGAGGAGAGTGGATCAGCTGCGAACCATGACTTTGATGGCGTCGAGGTAACGCTCGACGACCGGGAGTTCGACGTCTCGCCAGTCGTTCGATTTGTGTCGGAGCAGGGAGAGCTTGAACGACTCCAGCGCGTCTGTGAGGTCATCGGGTAGAGCTGGAAGTCCGATGAATGGTTGTACCGGAGTGCTCTGTTCGGACTCGGTGTCTGTTGGGACGACTTGCGGAACGTTGGAATCGTCCTTACCACCGGAAAGTGATTGCAGCTCTTCCTCGTCGCCGAAGTCGGGGCCTTCAAATGATGGCCCACTCGCGACGGACCCGCTGTCGGCGTCGAACTCGCGATTTGAGCCGCCACCCTGTGCCGGAAGCGTGACATCTTCGTCGGTATCGACGGCAACAATTTGATTGCTTGCGGGGCGATTCGCTTCAACGGCTCCCTCCGCCTGCCAGCGTTTTTCGCGCATCGCCGAGATGCTCCAGCCCTCCTGCTGCGCGCCTTCGAGCCACATCGGCGCGTCTTCCCAGTCGAGGGCCGCCAGGAAGTGACTCCAGTAGAGCCCCTGATAGGACTCGAAGGTGTCCGCGAATCGGTCGTAGACGCGTCGCAATCGCCCGACATGTGGTGCGGTGACCCCGCCGACGCGCCGCGACCATGCCTCATCTGAATACTGAGTCGCATCAACGCCCGACTCGATCATCTCGCGTCGCCACTCGCTGACAATGCGTCCCTTGTCCCAGTTCGTGGTGCTGATCAGCTCGTTCCACTGCCCGACGAATGGCTCCGCGAGCTGACTGGCGCGACGAAGTTCTTCCTCGCTAACGGCTTGGTCAAACCGCGGCTCTCCCTCCCATGCCGCCTTCGCTTCCTCGATTTCTGGATCCGTCACCTTATCGAGTGCGGGATCGATTTCCTGTGCTTGCGAGGGGTCTTCCTGAGGCATCAGCGTCCGTCTACCGTCGTGTAATGAAGAATGAGTGAACGAAGAGTTGCGAGAGGCTACCGGAGCGCGAGCCAATCGAAAAATGGGCTTCGCCTCGTTCCAGCCCAAGCCAGCGATTTTCGGGGCCGGTCGCACCAGCGAGGCAAGAGCTGCGTTGTGGAAAGAGTGTTGGGGCAACTGTCAGATACGAATTCCCTTTTCCTTGTCGTCGTGTCACAATGATGGGCGGGGGTCCGGTTCGGTTCCTCGGCACGGGGGAGTCCGCTTGATCCACGTGTCCCCGCCTTCATTCCAGCCAACCACTTTGTACTGATGCGCGCGATGCGTTTCGTCTCTTTTGCCGTTCTCGGCTTGTTGGTCGGGACGACGTTTGCGTCCGGGCCGGAGGAACAGGAGAAGCTCCATTTTTTCGAGTCGAAGATTCGGCCGTTACTGATCGAGCACTGCTACGACTGTCACAGCGAGGAATCGGGCGAATCGGAGGGGAATCTGCTGCTCGATAGTGCGGCGGGAGTTTTGAAGGGTGGATCGTTTGGGCCGTCCTTGATCCCCGGAAAGCCGAACCAAAGCTTGATTGTCCTCGCCGTTCGCTACGACAACGCGAAGCTTCAGATGCCGCCGGCGGAAAAACTCGATGAGGAGTCGATTCAACTGCTTGAGCGGTGGGTGGCGATGGGAGCGCCCGACCCCAGGATTTCAAAATCCGTTGGCGAAGAAACGGAGGAACATTCATTTGATCCCCAGTCGCACTGGGCGTTTCAATTGCCAAAGCGGATTGCGACGAGCAAGAGTGTTCACCCGACGGATCGAGACGTGATCGATTCCGCCGCACGAGACAGCGCCGATCGCGCGGGCATCCCCGTTGCCAAATCTTGCGGTGATGAAACGCTCATTCGACGGCTGTACCACGACCTTACCGGTTTGTCGCCTTCACTCGAGCAAATCGAATCGTTCGCGGAATCGAAACGTATCAACAAGACCGAGCGACTCGTCGATCAGCTCCTTGCATCGCCCGAGTTTGCTGAACGGTTCGCTCGCCACTGGATGGATATCGCGCGCTACGCGGACACGGTGGGTTATGCGCTCGGTGGCAAGGAACGGCGGTTGATCGGCAGCGAACGCTACCGCGACTGGTTGATACGCGCTTTCGCCGACGACCTCCCGTATGATCAAATGATCCGCTACCAACTCGCGGCGGATCGTCATGATCCGGAAAACGAGGGCGGTCACCTCGACGCGATGGGATTCCTCACCATCGGCCGCCGTTATCTGAACCGCTTCGACACCATCGACGACCGCATCGACGTGATCACGCGAGGCTTGCTCGGCATGACGGTGACTTGCGCGCGGTGCCATGATCATAAATTCGATCCGATACCCACCACCGACTACTACTCCATGGTGGGTGTGCTTGAGAGCAGTGAAACGAAGCAAGACGGACCAAGTCCGTTAATGCTGATCGATAAGCCCAAACCGCGCGACAGCCACGTTTTCCTTCGCGGTCAGGTTGGGGCGCGAGGTGAAATCGCGCCTCGACAATACTTCACCGCGCTGCGCAAACCCGATGAACCCAAATTCAGTGATGGAAGCGGGCGGGTTGAATTGGCCGATCGAATCGCGTCACCCGATAATCCACTCGTTGCTCGCGTGATGGTCAATCGCGTGTGGCGTCATCTGATCGGTCGACCGTTTGTCGATTCGATGAGTGACTTCGGCGTTCGGACGGATTCTCCGGAACTGGTTGAACTATTCGATGAATTGGCGGCCGACTTTGCATCGCACTGGAGCGTGAAGCGATTGATTCGACGAATCGTCACGTCCAGGATCTATGCCCAGTCGACCGTCTTCGTGGGACAATCCGATCCCGAGAATCGACTTGCGTCGCGTGGCAATCGAAAACGGAAAGACTTTGAGTCGATGCGGGACACGATGCTGCAGGTGTGTGGAACGCTGGATCGTTCAATGGGCGGCGAGTCGGTCGACATCCACTTGGCGACGCCGGTCTCTCGGCGAACGCTGTACGCGCGAATTGATCGCCAGAATCTACCTTCGTTATTCCGAACGTTTGACTTCGCGAGCCCGGATGCTCACACGCCAAAACGTCTGACAACGACGGTCCCGCAGCAAGCGTTGTTCCTATTGAACCACCCTCAAATGGGGACGCTCGCGTCGGATCTGGCCAATCGAATTGAGTCGCGCGGCCAGAGTTCGAGCGAACAAGCTCAGGCGGTGTTTGAGGTGGTCTTGGGAAGGCGTCCCAGCGAAGCGGAACGTGCACAAGCGATGGCATTTCTTGAGACTCCCGCGCGGCCACCCAAGAGTCGTTTTGAACCACGCCGCGCATGGCAATTCGGTACAACTCCGAACAACAAGGAAATGCGCGTCACCGAGTTTCGGCCCTTTCCACATTTCACCGGTTCAAGTTGGCAAAGGGAGGAAAAGCTACCGTCGGGTGATGAATTTGATTGGGCAACGCTTTCGGCAAAGAACGGGCATCCCGGGTCAAAGCACGCGGTGGTTCGTCGTTGGACGGCGCCGGCCGATGGAAAGCTGAGTCTTTCCGGCCAAGTCGGACACACCAACCCAAATGGCGATGGCATTGAGTTGGCGATTTGGATCGGCGACCGACGGATTTGGAAGATTCGTCAGAAGAGTGCGAACCGCCCGTTCTCCGGGTTGAAGGGTGAGATCAAGGCGGGCCAAACCGTGGATATCGTGGCATCATGCGGAGACAGCATCAACCATGACACCTTCTTTTTGATGTGCAAGCTTCGTCTTGATTCTGGTGACCAACTGTTTGAGGCTGATTCGATGAAGGATTTCTCGGGGCCGCTACCGGAGAAGCGGGGCGGGCTTGATCGCTTGACCCAGTTGGTGCAAACGCTGCTGCTTTCGAACGAGTTTCTTTTCGTTGATTAGGGTGCCTCGATGTGGAATCGAAGAGAACTGCTATCGCGCTGCGGGCTTGGGTTAGGAGGCGTCGCGTTTTCTGACTTGCTGACGCGCGAGTCCGTCGCAAGTGAAACCCACTTTCCAGCGAAAGCGAAGCGGGTGATCCACTTGTTCATGAATGGCGGTCCAAGCCACGTCGATACATTTGACTACAAGCCGAAGTTGAACAAGTACGACGGCAAGACGGCGCCGATCAAGAATCTGCGGACGGAACGTCCAACCGGAAACGTGCTGGGCACCCCATTCAAATTCAAGCAGTACGGTGAGTCGGGCATTCACGTCAGTGAACTGTTTGCCCAGACGGCGGAGCACATCGATGAGATCTGTTTGATTCACTCGATGCGCGCCGACGTGCCCAACCACGAGCCGTCGCTGATGTTGATGAACACCGGCGAGTCTCGATTGGTTCGTCCGAGTGTGGGATCGTGGTTGTCTTACGGACTTGGTAGCGAGAACGACAACCTGCCATCCTTCGTGACGATGTGCCCCGGAGGCTATCCGATCAAAGAGTCTCAGAATTGGCAAAACGCGTTTCTACCGGGCAAGTTTCAGGCGACGTTCGTTGATTCGAGTCATCAGCGTGTGGAGCGTCTTCTGGAAAACATTCGCAGCGAACTCGTCGCCGGCGAGGATCAACGTGACCAATTGGACTTGCTGCAGAGGTTAAATCGTGAACACGCGTCGCGGCGAGACAACGATCCTCGATTAGAGGCCCGTATCGACTCGTTTGAGCTGGCGTACCGCATGCAGAGTGAGGCGGCAGAGGCGTTCGACATTGGACGCGAGCCTCAACGAGTTCGTGAGCGATATGGAGATAATGAATTCGGCCGTCAGACGCTGATCGCGCGTCGCCTCTCCGAGCGGGGTGTGCGCTACGTGCAGCTTTACACCGGTGCGGGACAGCCGTGGGACAACCACGACGACATCGAACAGAACCATCGTCGGCTCGCCAAGAACGTCGACCGTGCCACTTCGGCGCTGTTGGCGGACTTGAAGCAATCCGGGCTGCTTGATGAGACGCTGGTGATCTGGGGCGGCGAGTTCGGACGCACACCGGTCGTTGAGATGCCCAAGGAAGGTTCCAACCAGGGCAAGATGAATGGCCGCGATCACAACCACTGGGGTTTTACGATGTGGATGGCCGGTGGTGGCGTGAAGGGAGGCACCAAAGTCGGTTCGACCGACGAGATCGGTTTCCAGGCGGTGGAAAATCGGGTCCACGTGCACGACTTGCACGCCACGATGCTGCACCTTTTGGGGTTGGACCACGAGCGACTGACGTATCGCTATGCCGGCCGCGACTTCCGTTTGACCGATGTCCACGGTCGCGTCGTGAACGAGATCCTTGCTTAGCGGCACGATGACGTTTGGGGGCCTTCCTCGGGAAGTGGCGGGATTCAGTGCGAGACGGCGAAGGAAAGGACGCGGACAGGGAAATGCGGGGTAGGGAAACGCAGAGTCGCAGAGAACGCGGAGGAGAAGCGACACGGCGACAACGCATTCACCTCGCAAGCAACACGGATACGTTGAAACTGATAAGCGGTGAAACGTTATCGGTACTCGTCTGCCGAGAGAAAATCGCTGCCTGCCTCAATGATCTCGGCGTTGGTCGATTGAGAACACGTTCTAGCGAACGAATGAAGCAGAGTACCATCGAGTTGGCTATAGAGTTCGAGCAAGCGTCGACATTCCCATGGGTCAGAAAGGTTGAGTTCACGTTGTGCCACATCGTGAATCCGCGTTAGCATCCAGTTGCGGGGAATCGATAGGATCGCTCGGCGACCATAGTCAATGTTGGCAAAATGCTGTGCCTCACATGCGAGGCCTAGCAGAAACGCAAGAACAGCGTTTGCAGTCTCATTGGGAAGTTCGACGATCAACTCAGGATGACGGTGAATGCCGGCATGAAAAGCCTCCATTGTTTCGCGATGGGAGTCTGAGTACGACATTTGGGCCAAATTACCGCGGTGTGGAAGTTGCGTGAGAAACAAGACCGACTACCGCAGACGAATCGAGGGCGTGATATCGTGTAGTTATTGGGATGTTGTCGTTCAACTGTGTCGCTGGTCCTTCGACGTCACGCCGCAGCCTTCGGTAAAGAATGTCGCCGATTCGATTAACCGAACAACCCTTTCTTGGGGAGGATCGACGTTGTGGCGTTGGTCGCTTTTTCTGATTTCTTGACGGCTTTCCGGACGTTGTTGTCCTTACCGTACCCGGCATTCCGCTCGATCAGGTCACGGAATTCCTCGATCGCCTCGGCATGCATTTCCTTCTGCTGAAACGCGGACGCGAGCATGAAGAAGAGTGCGGGCTCGTAAGCATTGACGTCCTGGCGAAGTGCGTCGAAGAATCCTTTGGCCTCGATAGGGTTCTCCGCCTGGATCGCGTCGATGCCCTGTATTCGTTTACTTGTCGGATGATCGGGGTTGATGCTGACGGCTCGGTCGAAGCAACCATCCGAGAGTTTGCGTTGTCCCTGTTGTTCGTACCACGATCCGAGTGCCAACTGAGTGTCATAATCGTCGGCGTGCTGGTTGGCAGTAGCGGCGGCGAGGTCCATCGCTTCGTCCAGACGATTGAACACGGTCATTCGGCCCAGCAACTCGATCGCCGTGGAAGGGTCTTCCATGTTTTCTGCGAGTTCGCTGAGTCCGCTCTCGAGACTCTCTTCGCGAATCCGCTCCCATTCTTTAAGCGGGACCACACGATGCCGACGACAGATCGAACAGTCATTCAGAATCTGCTTCCGTCCGAGCGGGATGATCGGGATGAACAGAACGACAAAGTAGTATCCCGTTTCGTAGTCCACCAACGTCCCGGAGCGATTGCACGACTCGCAGTGGCCATGGTATTGGCGGACGTTCTTTCGTCCGTAGTATTGCGTTCCGATTCCGTTGATCGTCGTTGGCATGATGTCACCACGCGTAAAGTTCGAGCCAATGAATCACCGAATATCCCTCATCGTCGTGACTCCCGTCCGAAATGGAAGGCGGGGCAACGGTTTGGGATCCCAAACTTTCACCTCGACCTCGTCGATCACGGCCTCGCCATCGCCCAGGAATTCAAACCGGACCTGCACCTCGGACTCGGTGGTTGATTGGCGAAAGAGGCGAACTCTTGTCCAGTCGGTCGCGCCGCGGACCAGCTTTCCCATCGCTTGACCACCAATGGAATCGTGAACGAGCACGCCCTGATGTGGTTGGCCGAAGCCGATGGTCCGGATCATTGCGTCGATGCGAATGGCTTGGCCGGGCTTGATCGTGACGCTCGGCGCGGAAAATGCCATCACTGTTCCCTCGTACCCGCCATCCAGCGGTTGGTCGATGGTCGAGGAAGACCACAGTTTGACGGCTCCGGCACCATCAAAATAGCCACGCGAGACCCAACTCATATCACACTCGGCACGTGCCATCTTGCGTCGACCGAGTGTCCAACCGGCCGCGGTGACCGTTTCGGCGCGATCGAGGCCACCACTGGCGAGCAAATTGTCGCTCCATCCTTCGTCGCCCATGAGCGGACTCCATGCGACCTGAAGCTTTGGATGTCCCGTTTCGATCGGTGGCGAACTGACTATCTGAGGCATGCTCGATAGGCGACGCGAGTTCAGCAGGGCATCTGTCAGTTGCCATGAGGACCGGAGTGCCCATGCATCGGCGCGACGAGAGAGTCGCAGTGTCGTTTCCACATCGCCGGCTCGATAGGCCGGTTCGGAGTCGGCGATCGTTCGCTCGGCGGCCGTTAGCAAATCGACAGGCGCGGCGACATCGGTCGCACCTGAGACGGTCGCCTGATTCCATGCTTCGCGAAGATTTCGAACGTGATGAGCAGCGAGCCGCCAACGGTCCGACGCGGCTTGGCG
>JBCBLJ010000511.1:0-6158 GCA_038520195.1 Planctomycetota bacterium | reverse complement strand
CGTCCACGTGATGCCCAAACCGGGCGTGATGGATCCCGTTGCGGCGAGCACGATTTCAGCCGCCCGTGACCTGGGTTACGAAGTGGATGCCGTTCGGACGCTTCGAAAGTACTGGATCGATGGAGTGGATGAATCGACGTTCGGATCGATCTGTCGCCGCGCACTCTCCAATGATTCGATCGAACAAGTCGTCGCCGGACCGCTCGAGCTTGAGGCGCTCGGCGTCGGAACGCCTTACCAGTTTGAACTCCGCCGTGTCCCGATCCGGTCGCTCTCGGATCCGGAACTCGAGACTCTCTCGCGAGAAGGCCAACTCTACCTGACGCTGGTTGAAATGCAGACGATTCGCGATCACTTCGTCTCACTCGATCGCGACCCCACGGACATCGAACTGGAATCGATCGCCCAGACTTGGTCTGAGCACTGTAGCCACAAGACACTCGCCGGCCGAATCCACTACCGCGGTGTCGGACGTGACGGTTCGGAGGGCGGCGACGAACGGCAATTTGAAAACATGCTCAAGGAGACCATTTTCGCCGCGACGCAAACCATCCAAGCTTCGCTCGGTGATGACAACTGGTGTGTCAGCGTCTTCAAAGACAACGCCGGCATTGTCACGTTCGATGACCAGTTCCACGCGTGCTTTAAAGTCGAGACTCACAATCACCCCTCGGCGCTGGAACCCTATGGAGGCGCCAACACGGGTATCGGCGGCGTGATCCGCGACCCGATGGGGACCGGACTCGGTGCCAAGCCCGTGTGCAACACCGACGTCTTTTGTTTCGCACCGCCCGACACTCCGGCCGACGAATTACCGCCCGGTGTGCTGCACCCCCGACGCGTGATGAAAGGCGTCGTCGCCGGTGTCCGGGACTATGGCAACCGAATGGGAATCCCAACCGTCAACGGTGCCGTCTACTTTGACAAACGCTATCTCGGCAATCCGTTGGTCTATTGCGGCAATGTCGGCATGATTCCGGTGGGAATGGAAGAGAAAGAAGTCCAACCCAATGACCTGATCGTCGCGCTCGGCGGTCGGACGGGTCGCGATGGCATTCATGGCGCGACGTTCAGTTCGGCGGAACTGACGAGCGAATCGGAATCGCTATCCGGTGGGGCCGTCCAAATCGGCAATGCCATCACCGAAAAAATGGTGCTGGATGTTTTGATGCAGGCCCGTGACCTCGGCCTCTACAACGCGGTCACCGATTGCGGCGCCGGTGGCTTTTCGAGCGCCGTTGGCGAGATGGGCGAACACGTCGGGGCAGAAGTGTGGCTTGAGAAAGCACCGCTGAAGTATGACGGACTCTCCTACACCGAGATTTGGATCTCCGAAGCGCAAGAACGAATGGTGTTGTCCGTGCCGCGCGAAAGCTGGGACGAACTGCGCGAGCTGTGCGAAAGTGAAGGCGTCGAAGTGGCGGTCTTGGGAGAGTTCAAGGCCACCGGGAAACTGCATCTCACGTACCACGGTGAAACCGTTGGCGAGCTAGCCATGGAGTTTCTACACGACGGTCGCCCGCCGGTCATCCGCGATGCGGTCTACGATCCGCCAACGGTCATCCAACTCAAGCCCCCGAAACTGTCGTCCGAAGAACTCAACGCGACACTGCTTGGCGTGTTGTCGAGTCTGAATGTGGCCAGTAAGCACTGGGTCATCCGGCAATACGACCATGAGGTTCAAGGGGGAAGCGTCGTCAAGCCGCTTGTCGGACCCCAGTGCGATGGTCCCGGCGATGCCGCCGTCGTGCGGCCGCTCTTATCCAGCCGACGCGGGCTCGTGATTTCTTGCGGCATGAATCCACACTATGGCGACTTCGACACCTATCACATGGCTGCATCGGCGATCGACGAAGCCCTCCGCAACGCCGTCGCGGTCGGTGCCGACCCGAGCAAGATCGCGATCCTCGACAACTTCTGCTGGGGCTACACCGATCGCGCCGAAACACTCGGATCACTGGTGCGAGCGGCCATCGCGTGTCAGGACATGGCCTTGGCAATGGGGACTCCGTTCATCAGCGGCAAAGACAGCCTGAACAACGAATTCAGTTACGCCGACGATTCCGGAACGAAACAAACCATCTCGATCCCGCCAAGTCTGCTGATCAGCGCGATGGGCCAAATTGAGGATGTTTCCAGCGCCGTGACAATGGACGCCAAACGAGCCGGTAACGCGATCGTTTTGGTCGGCGAAACCAAAGCCGAACTCGGGGGTTCACACTTTTGCCTCCATCGTGGCCTCAACGGAGGCGACGTTCCGAAGGTCGATGCGGCTCGGGCGAAGGCCACTTTCGCGGCGGTCCACAAAGCGATCCGCGAGCGGATCGTGCGGTCCTGTCACGACCTCAGCGAAGGGGGACTTGCGGTCGCCGCGACTGAAATGGCGATGGCGGGTGGCCTCGGCATGACCCTCGACTTGGATGCGGTACAAACTCTCAATCGCGACACTCTTTCCACCGAAACCGTCTTGTTTAGCGAATCCAATTCGCGATTCCTGCTTGAAGTCGAGGAACAGAACCTCGCTCGGATTCAAGCGATTCTCGATGAATCCTCAGTCCCCGCGACACGGGTGGGTACAATCATTGCTTCGCCCACCTTTACCGTGACTCAGTCGGATCAGCATGTGATGAACATGGAGATCGAAGCCGCGAAACGAGCTTGGCAAAAACCGCTGGATTGGTAACCGATGATTTCTCCCCTGCCCTCCGATTCTCAACCCGGTGATGTCGCTGATTCGCCCAAGAAATGGACGCTGGTCCTTTCACGGGGACAATCACGAAACCCCGTCAAACGAAAACTCGAGCAGTCCATCGCAGACGCGGCGGCAGAGCTCGACGGATTGGACGTGGTTGTCGTACCCCACCTTTACGATCTGCCCAAAGGCGGTGACTCGCTAACGAAGTTGGCGACCATCGAGGGTGAGATCATTGTCGCCTCCTGGATTTTCCCGCGCGCCGCACACTGGGTGCTGGATCGCAATGGCGTTCGTGGACAATTCTCGCTGATCCCGATCGGAGAGTCCGAAGACGACGAAGGAAGCGAAGACGAAAGCGACGCGGTTGCCGAGGTCGACCGAGTTTCGGATCTGTTCCCGCGACCGGAGCGCGACATCCACTGCATGGACCTCAAAGCCGATGAGGATGCCGAACGCTTTCTGCGAGAGATCCGACAACTGGTGAGCGATGCGACACCCGAAACCTCGCTTCCGATTGTCGGCGGCAAACTTGTGCAAGTCGATGAGACCACGGCGCGACGTTGGTACCCGGTCATCGACTTTGACCGCTGCACCAACTGCATGGAGTGCATCGACTTTTGTTTATTCGGTGTCTATGGCGTCGACGGTGCCGAGACCATTCTCGTTGAACAACCCGACAACTGCCGTAAGGGCTGCCCGGCATGCAGCCGCGTCTGCCCAGAAAATGCGATCATCTTTCCGCAGCACAAGGCTCCCGCGATTGCCGGTGCCGAAGTCGGCGAGAGCGACGGATTCAAGATCGACCTGTCGAAACTGTTCGGCGCACCCGACGGCGGCGAAGACGCGATCGCGACGGCGGCCCGCGAACGAGACGAACAGTTGCTGCTCACTGGCCGCGACGCTGTCGGCATCGACGATCAACTCCGCCGCCGCCAGGAAGACCTCACCGCCAAGCCCAAAGACGATCTCGATCGACTGATCGATTCACTCGACGAACTCGAGCTTTAGGCGGTCGAGTTCGACGCGTCCGGCAAGACCCGGTACGCGCCGCGGGCAGAGGCATCTTGCGATTCACTCCGCGGCTCGGATCTCTTTGACCACACCTACCAACTGGGTCACCAACGGTTCACCCGGCTGATCGATGAGTGCTCGTTCGAGTTCCTTTTGGCCGCGCGCGAGATGTTCGAGCACCAGATACTGGTAACCGAGCAGGAAGTGGTGGGTCATGTTGGGCGCGGCTTTTCGGACCGTCTCCAAGGTTCGCAGGTGACTCACGTAGACCTCCTTGGATTGATACAGGTCATGGACCGCCTTCCAGTTCCAAGTGTTGCCGAGTTGCAACGCGTCATACACGTCGGCCGCGGCTTCGTCATAGTCATGGTTCGCGAAGTGTGCGAATCCACGAAACTGCAGGATGTCCGAGTTCTCGGGATCGAGTTCCATCGCCAATTCAAGCGTCTTGATGGTCTCGCTGTAGTCCTTGGCGCGGAACTGCTCTTTCGCGGTCTCAATCACTCGCAGGAGTTTCTGCTCCGGCGAATGAGTCTCGGTGCCCGCGCCGGCGACTACGGTATCAGCCGCGGAAACCGGGGTTTCGGCGACGATCACTGTCGACTGAGGGCCGTGGAGCACTTGCGCCGACGTCGACGGGGCTCCAACCACAATGGTGGACTCATTTGAAGGACTCGGAACGGGGCAAGTCGGACGATTGGCCGGCACCAATAGCGGCTGGGCCGGAGGCCGGACAAAGGACTGGTTGATCGAATCGATCGCCGACCCGATCACCGCACGACCAACCACGTTGCCGGGGCTCGTGCTGTTGCGAAGTGGAAATCCGACCGGCGGCACCAAGGATCGTCCGCCTCGCGTCGGCATAGTGGGCGGCGCCAGAATGGGGCTCCCGCTGAATCGAAAACCGCCGGCGGCGGGTGCGGAGCCTTGCGTCATCCTTGGACCCGCGTTGCGAATCGCAGAACCGATCATTCCGCCGAGTCCACTATTGCCATTGGAAAGTCGCGAACCGAATTGCGCTTGAGCTGATTGAACGACAAAGCAGGACGCGAACGTGAGGATTGCGATGCGAAGGGGAGTCAGTTTCAACATGGTCTTTGCGTTGGATTGAGTGCCGATTTGAAATGGAGAAAGAAGACCCTCCCTAGAACTCAAGGGAGGGTCGATTCGAGTCGTCCGTTATGCCCGACCTACTTGCGGAATGGGTTCTTGAAGCCATTTGTCGCGGGCGTCGCTGCTTGGCCCGGTGTGACCCCGGGAGCCGGCTGGACGTTGACGGCCGTTTGACCGGCCACACCAACCGCTCCTGCGGATTGGCCTTGAGTCGCAAGTGCCGCACCCTTGCCGCCATCGGCTCCCGCGGCGAACGCAGCACCACCCGTCTTACCGAGCGCGAGTGCCTGTCCTCCCTGAGACGCGATGCCCAGGCCTTGGCCGCCATCTTGCCCGACACCAATGCCGGTCCCGCCATCGACACCGATGCCGACTCCTTCGCCTCCGTTCATACCAAGTCCCAAGCCCGTTCCGCCGTTGACTCCGATGCCGGTTCCGACGCCGCCATTGATACCGATGCCTTTGCCAACACCACCATCGATTCCAATGCCGGTTCCTTGTCCTCCGTTGATGCCGATCCCTTTTCCGTAGCCTCCGTTGATACCGACGCCGGTTCCGACGCCACCGTTGATACCAATGCCTTTACCGACACCGCCGTTGACTCCGATGCCCTCTCCATAGCCGCCATTGATGCCAACACCTTTGCCCACGCCACCGTTGACACCGAGTCCCTTGCCAACGCCTCCATTGATTCCGACGCCTTGCCCCATGCCGCCGTTAACGCCGATGCCCTCTCCATAGCCACCGTTGATGCCAACACCTTTGCCAATGCCGCCATTGATGCCGACGCCTCGTCCGACACCACCGTTGATGCCGACACCCTTGCCGTAACCACCTTGGTAGCCTTCGCCGATTCCTACGCCACCGTTGTGGCCGATGCCGTGACCGATCCCACCCTGGCTTCCGACACCAAGTCCGACTCCGCCGTTGTATCCCTCGCCGATGCCGACGCCGCCTTCGGTCCCAACGCCGATTCCGGTCCCGCCGTTGCTGCCCATGCCGAGTCCGACGCCGCCGGAGTCACCGATGCCGACACCGGTACCGCCGTTCTTGCCGAGACCGATTCCGACACCACCGTTGGAACCGACACCGACGCCCGTTCCACCGCCGGTTCCGATGCCGATGCCGACGCTACCCTTCGTGCTCGCGCCAACACCGCCGCCGTTGGCGGACTGGCCCGTTCCGCCATTGACGCCGACACCGATGCCACCAAGCTTGGAGTCCACGCCAACACCCACGCCGCCTTGAGCATCGATCGAGACATTCGCGGGACCTTTGCCGAGATTCAACTGCGGCCCGTTGCTGCCCATCCCGATTCCGATCCCGTTTTTCGGAGCTG
>JBCBLJ010000324.1:0-8579 GCA_038520195.1 Planctomycetota bacterium | reverse complement strand
GTTGGGTTGTCCGAATCGTCGCCGCGACTTGCTCGCCGACCCGCATCTCGAGCGTGCCGCGCGTGGTTCCGAAACGACAATCACTTTCGGGCGACTTGTCCAGGCGAACGAGAACGCTTCCGTCGAGCGCAAACCCACTTACTTTCCCGAGGATATTTTGTACGGAGATGTCACCGCCGGATGTCTGCGCGTAGACTTCCCCTTCGCATTCGCCGAGGCAAACGTTGCCACCGGACAGTCGCAACTGGGAAGACTCGCCGATGTTTGCGGCATAGACATCGGCGTTGATCCCTTCGACATCGGCGCCGCCCTCGCATCCCGCGGTCAGATCGATGCAGCCGCCGCGCCCGGAGACACGGAGGTCACCTCCGACCCGACCGACTCGGATCGCGCCGAACCCGGTCGCGGCAGTGACATCGCCGTCCAAGTCTCCGATGGTGATGTCCCCCGACTTTAGCTTGACACTGGCGTTGTACTTCGCTGGGATCGCCACCCGACAAACCGCTCGTTCGATTGCATCGACCGCTTCTTTGTTCTCGGATTCGCAAACGAACTCGAACGTGTCGCCGTCCTCGGTCACTTTGGGTGACTGGCCTTCCAAGACCGCTTTTGCCGCACCCAACGAAGACGCTTCCACCCGCCGCATCATCGTCACGGTCACCTTGTTGTCGGAGTCGGCGGGTCGCACGAGGACGTCCGCCTGGTCGATCGCGAGGGTGAGCGTTCCTTGGTCGCTCACCTCAAATGACTTCTCCCACTTTTGATCGTAGGTGACCGTCGCTTCGGTGCTCCATTCGTTCTCGAACTTGGTCCAAGTGATTGCCGCGCCGTTGGCATTTTCGGTGTCCACGACCTCACCCTCTTCGTCGGGAGCGGCACCGATCGGAGCGCGATTGAAGGGCGCAAACAGCGCGACCACGCCCTGGCCCATCTCGGTGAAAAACGTGCCGACGAGAATCAACGCGGCGCAGCCGACCAGCCACGGGATCACACGAGTCTTCGATCGCGTTTTGGGCCAAGTTGCCGGCGCAATCGGATCGGTGTTGTCGCGTGTCGGGCGCTGCCAACCACGATCAGGTTGCTTGACCAGCGTCGGATTCTGCAAATGGGCTAACTCTTGGGATAGAAGCGAGGCGACTTCGTCGGCCGTTTGGAAACGTTCCTGCGGTTCCTTTGCGATCAGTCGATCGACGAAGTCGCACATCCACTGATCGATCTTCGGGTTGACTTCGCGAATCGGACGGGGATCGGCGTTGCAAACGCGATGAATGACGCCGATCACCGTTTCGGCTCGGAAAGGAGGTCGCGCGGTGCAAGCGGCATACATCAAGCTGCCGACGCTAAACAGATCGGAGCGTGGATCGATGCTCTCGCCGCGGGCCTGTTCGGGAGACATGTACTGCGGCGTACCGGCAATCGTTCCGCTTCGAGTCATCGAAGCGTCATCGGCGACTTGGGCGAGTCCAAAGTCGGTGACAAGAGCTCGCTCGATCGTGTTTTCCAGAATCACGTTGGCCGGTTTGACGTCGCGGTGCACGATGCCGACCTTGTGGGCGGCGGCAAGTCCTTTGGCGACCTGCAAACCAATGCGAGCGACTTCGTCTGTCTCCAGTGGTCCGTCTTTTTCGAGACGCTGGAGCAGCGAAAGCCCTGGGACGTATTGCATCACGATGTACGGCAATCCGCGAAACTGGTCGACCGCATGGATCGGGACAATGTTCTCGTGGACGACCGCAGCGACGGCGCGTCCTTCCCGCTCAAAGCGTTTTCGGGCGGCGCCGTTGGATGAATAGACCGGCGAGAGAACCTTGATGGCGACATACCGATTCAAACTGGGCTCAAAAGCCTTCAGTACGATGCCGGTGCTGCCTTGCCCGATGAAGCCACAGACTTCGTAGGTGCCGAGCCTTCCGAGCATCCGTGGATCATCGGTCGGGGCGAGAAACTCGATCAGCGTTTGTCGCCGTTGATCGGTCTCATCGTCAGCGGTGTCCTCGGTCGACAGAGCCGCATGCACTCGGAGACTCTCCCAGAGCGTTTCGTCGGCGGCCACCTCCTCGACTTGCTGCTGACAATGCGAACAGTCGTCGAGGTGTTGCCGGATCAAAGATTCCTCGGATTCCGACAGATGTTCGCTGAGGTATTCGGCGAGTGTGGCTCGATCGAAACAGGTCTGATGGTTAGGCATTGAAGGTTCCTTCGGTTCGGAATGACAATGCTGAAGGCGGTGGGCAGCGTGAAGTTGCGTCCATTCGACTGATTCACTCAATCGACATCTTGAAATCATCGTGGATTTCACTGACGACGGAGCGAACGCGTGCGACGACGCGACACTTTGCCGTGTAGACGCTCCCCACGGAAAGCCCCAGCGCTTCAGCGACACGTTCCGCCCTCTGGCCTTCGATGGCCGTCATGCGGAAAGCCAACCAGGTGTTCGCGCGGACTTCCGCCTTCACCTGATTGCAAGCCCAATCCAATAACGCCCGTTGGTACTCGGTCTCGAACGATTGATCCACTGGCTCCTCCGGGCCTGGCACTTCCGCCAACATTCTTGCCACGCCAGAGTCACCGGAAGCCGTCGCTTGTTTGGCTTTCCGCTTGACCTGATCCACGGCGATGTTGCGTGCGACGCGAAACAACCACCCGCGGAAACTGCCCTTGCTGGAATCGGTATCCCAGTCGGGAAGTCTCTGCATAACAGCCGTCAACACATCCTGAAGCACGTCCTGAACATCGGCATCCTGAAGGCCCTTCGCACGGCAAAATCCGCACAAAGCACTTTCGTAGATGGAGAGAAACTCGGGCCACGCGTCCCTGCTTTGATTGCCGAGTCTCAGCAACAGGCTGGCACGCGTTTGTGGTAATTCGTTCATTGGCACCGGCGTTTTTCGATGGGTTCCAGGTTAACTCTTCTGACCCACGGAAACCTTACACGGGCTTGATGATTTTTTCCCAACAACATGAAATCAGGTTTCGCCGGCCGGGAACGGGTCGCAAATGCGTTCGAACCCTCGGATGGCCAACAGCGGACACCGCGGTTTTCCCTCATGCGGCTCGATTGTTAAGCCGTCCGGCGTGCTCGGATGTAGGTTCTCGTACACACGGGGGCAGGAGCCAGCGACTGCTGGCTCGCGTGTGCAGGGGCAAGCAATGATGAACGGGGAAAAGCGGCGTGCGCCGCACTCTCGCGCGACGCGGGGTGTCATGCGGAACGCGAATGGCATTCGAGCGGGGTTCGCAAGAGTCGCACTGCTGACAGTTTGGTTCGTGGTGTCGATGGCGATCGTCTCCGGATTGATGGCGGATCATTGGATTCCGCTACCAAGACCCGAAGGCGACTCGTTCACCTATCAGTCGCGCGGCGAGCCCGCGAACGATCAATCGGACGCAACCCGACCCAAGGCTCATCATTTTCTCTACGGCGAGTGCCCCTGTTCCCGCCGCGTCCTCGATCAGTTGCTCGAGCGGCACGCGTTGTCCGGCGTCGATGAGACGATCGTTTTGGTCGACGGTCCTGCGGCGCTCGTCACCGAAGCATCGAACCTTGGCTATCGAGTCGATCTCGTCGCGGCCGCCGAACTCGAGCATCGCTACGGCGTCGTCAGCTCGCCACTGCTCGTCGTGACCGACGCGAGCGAGAGACTCCTCTACTCAGGGGGCTACACCGACCGCAAACAAGGCTTCGCGATTCGTGACACCGAGATCCTGCGCAAGCTGCGTTCCGGTGAACATGTCTCGCCGTTACCCGTCTTTGGCTGCGCGACGTCACGTGAGCTGCAAGCGAGGATCGATCCGCTAGGACTCAAATACGAGCAACAACCATGAAGTGGCTCTGGCTCGAAACGGAAATCTCGAACTTCGAACGAAGTTATGTCGAGGGCATCAACCGATGGGCGCTTCGGATTGCGTGGCTCCATGCCCCGATCTTGATCGCCATTGCGGCATTGAACGACACCGGACCGTTCTTCGCCACACTCCTGTGCGGCCTGGTCTTGGCGGGCCCGTCGTTCGCCGCGCGGTGCTTGGACAATCCACGCTCAAAATCGGTGGTGCTGGGCATCACGTTTATGTTGCTCGGCGGCTTGCTCGTGCACTTCGGCCAGGGCCCCTCGCAGCTCGAACTCCACTTTTACTTCTTCGCCGCACTCGCTCTGCTGGCCACGTTCGCGAACCCGACACCGGTGGTAGTCGCGGCCGCGGTCGTGTCCGTCCACCACCTCGTTCTCTGGCTGGTGATTCCCGGAAGTCTACTCAACTACGACGCGCCGTTCTGGATCCTTTCACTGCACGCGGTCTTTGTCGTCATCGCCGCATCCGGCTCCTGTTTTATGTCGAGAACCATTCATGACAGTTTTATCGGCCTGGAAGATCAAATCGACAATCGGACGCGACAGTTGACGCGGCAATCCAGTTCCATCACGAAGATTCTGGCTTCGGTTGGCAAACAAGCCGAAGAAGCGGCGGGCAGTGCCCAAGTGGTCGTCGCAAGCGCCCAGGATGTGAAACGCTCGATGGGGCGCTTTGATCAGGCGATTCGGGAGATCGCTCGAAACATTGCCACCGCCAATGCAATGTCCACCTCTGCCGCCGAAGCAACCGGCGTCGCGAGCTCGAAGGTTTCCAACCTGAGAGAGACGAGCGCCGAAATCAATCAGATGGCAAGCGAAATCACATCCATTGCCGAACAAACGAACCTGCTAGCGCTCAACGCCACCATCGAGGCCGCGCGAGCGGGTGAATACGGCAAGGGCTTCGTCGTCGTCGCGAACGAAGTCAAAGAGCTCGCCAAACAGAGCCGAACGACGTCGGAGAGCATCACCAACCTGATCACCCAAATCGTCGACGACACCAAGAACGCGATCGCATCGATCGAAGAAGTCTCCGGCCGCGTTTATCAAATCAGCGATGAGCAACAGAACATCGCCGCCGTAGTTGAAGAGCAGACCAACGAGTCAAGCGTGTTGGCGAACAACGCCGACTGTGTCGCCAACTCGATCTCGGAAGTCGCCGACTGTGTGAACGGCATCGCGTCCTTGGCCGACTCCGGTATCAAATGACGGTCCGCGTGGAATATGTCGCGCATCGAACGTGTCGCGCGTCGAACGTGTCGCGCGTCGAACGTGTACCGCGGCGGCCGAGGCTGCGATCTATTTCTTTGCCTGGAGATTTGCGATCGCGTGCTCAAATGCACCCAGCAGTTTCTTCATGGCGTTGACTGAAAAACGATAACGGTCGGTTTTTTCCTCGATCTTGTTCTCTAGGGCAAAGATCCGCTGCCCCTCCTCTTCCGCCGTGACGAGTTTCCAGTCGGCCTGATCCAGGCTCGTCTCTAGCTTGATCGGCGGTCGTTCCTTGGAACCCTCTTCTCGTTCTTTCAACGCCGCCTTCAAAAGACTTTGCATGGCCACCGCTCGCTTGCGATCGAAGAAGAGCGACGCACCGAGCGCCTTGGTCTCGCCCGGCACGATCGGAACCATCAGCGAAACCACGACCGATGGCGCCATGCCCTCGTAGTTGGTCGCATTGACGTGGGTGTACCCGGTCCGCTTGAGTGACTGAAAAACGAACGGAGACGGATCGCCGAGCCAGCTTCGGTTGCCGATGACAACGGATTGAATCGCCGGATCGAAGGTGTCGTCGTTCGGATCCCATTGCTGCGCGGTTGCCGCCGTGGTCAAAGGGAGGATAACGAAGACGAGCAAAACGAGCCTGCGAAACATGATGCGATTCCTGGAGAGTGCCTGCGATTTGATCAAAGTGTAGCAGTCACCAGGCGCGAGACTCCACCACGCAACACACGCGGCAGCTAGACTCTTGCGGGTGTCGATCCCCGCACTCTTCTCGAGAGACCCATGCCTCGTGCCCTGATTCTGTTTTTATGGTTAGCGTGCCTCCCTTTCTGCCCAGCTCTCAGCTCGGCCGCCGATCCCCCAAACGTCGTCTTCTTTCTCGTCGATGACCTTGGATACATGGACATCGGAGCCAACAACCCGGACACGTTTTATGAGACGCCCAACGTCGACCGCTTGGCGGCTGGGGGATGCCGTTTTACCAACGGCTACGCGGCGAACCCGGTTTGTTCGCCGACGCGTTACAGCATCATGACCGGCAAGTATCCAAGCCGTGTTGACGCGACCAACTTCTTCTCAGGTGCGCGCTCGGGTCGCTTCCGCCCCGCGCCGCTGAACAACAAGATGCCGCTTTCGGAGAAGACGCTCGGAGAAGCGTTCCAAGCCGCCGGTTATCGCACGTTCTTCGCTGGCAAGTGGCACCTCGGAGGAACACCGGACCTTTGGCCCGAGGCCCAGGGTTTTGACGTCAACAAGGGTGGCATGAGTCGCGGCTCGCCACCGGGAGGCAAGCGATACTTTTCTCCCTACGGTAACCCGCGCTTGGAAGATGGACCCGAAGGCGAACACCTAACCGAGCGACTTTCTCGCGAAACATGCGACTTCATTCGCGAGCAAGCCGCCAAAAAGCAACGTTTCCTTGCATACCTGTCGTTCTACACCGTTCACACACCGCTGATGGCACCGGAGCCGTTGGTACGAAAATACCAGCGAAAAGCAGAGCGACTGGGATTGCCCGTCACCAGCGAAAATGCGTTCGGGGACGAAGAACAGGTTTGGCCGACGGACTCAAAAAGGAAACGCGCCGCTGGCCCACGCAAAGTCCGCGTCGTCCAGTCGCGTCCCGTCTACGCCGCGATGGTGGAGTCCATGGACACGGCCGTCGGACGCGTGCTGGACACGTTGCGGAAACTGGGTTTGGAAGACAATACGATTGTTTGCTTCACCGCCGACAACGGTGGTCTGTCGACCTCCGAAGGATCGCCGACGAGCAATCTGCCGCTTCGTGGCGGGAAGGGTTGGCTTTATGAAGGCGGCATCCGCGAAGCATTTTTGATTCGCGGGCCCGGCGTAAAAGCCGGACAAACGAGTGACGCGCCCGTGATCAGCACCGACTTTTATCCGACACTCCTCGCACTCGCCGGCCTCGACGCAGAACCCGAGCAAACACTCGATGGGGTCTCGCTCGAGCCGATACTCGCTGGAAACGAGACTGCGACGAATCGAGAAGCACTCTACTGGCACTACCCACATTACAGCAATCAAGGCGGATTCCCCGGCGGCGCGATTCGAATGGGTGATTGGAAGCTGATCGAGCGATTCGAAGACGGCCGCGTCCACCTGTACAACTTGGCGAGTGACATCGGAGAGCGGGACGACGTGGCGGCCGAGAACACCGAACGCGTCGCCGAGATGCGACGCAAACTTCACGCCTGGTACGACACCGTGGACGCCAAGTTTCTGCAACCGAAAGACGGGAATCAACCGTGGCGACCGCCCAATCGAGAGTGAAGCGTCGAGAGCAATCCGTGGTGACCGTTACCCGTTTGCGATCTTGTTGACAACGGTCCACGTTCCCGTCACCAACATGGCCGCGGCCGAAAGCCACAAGAAGACGTCCCAGGTCGTTGTGGGTGCCAGCCCTTCGACCGATCGCTTGTAGCGGAAATACAGTGCCGCACCGGCAAGCATCGGCAGCATGACGCCCTGTGCAACGCCGCTGATCAAGACCAACTGCGCGGGTGCCGGGAAGGCGATGAAGATCACGACACAGAGAATCGGAAACACGCCACTGAGTATGGTCACCCAGCGGCGGTACGAGCTTTCGGTCTCAGCGATGACGCCTGTCACCTGCATCGCATCGGCAAAGGTTCTCGCGTGGGATGCGTTGGCGACAAAGAACGTCGAATACAAAACCGCGAACGCCCCGAACAGAAAGATCATCGCCGCCCACTTGGAAAACACCGGCTGGAACATCACCGCGAGCGTCCGAACCATGTCCGCTTTTTCGGGGTTCACACCGATTCGATGCAGTACCGACGCGCCGAGAAGGAAGAATGCGATCGTGGCAAACGTATAAACAACCATCGATCCCCAGGCGTCCACGTGCATCACGGTCATCCAACCACGCGCGCGTTCTTTCCAGGCTTCACTGCCATCATTGCGGCCCGTGAATTTTCCGTAGCCTTTCTCGAGGCACCAGTACGGATAGGTGATCAGCTCTGCGGCGCCGACGCCGATGATGCCGAAAGTCGCCAGAGCGGTTCCAATCGGATTCAAGCCTTCGCGTTTTTCAGGGAACCCAAATTTCAGCCCCGAGAAGAACTCGGAAACACTGACTGAAAACTCGGCCTTGCTCTGCAACGCAAACAGGTTGACGATGACCAGAGCTGTAAAGGAAGCGACGAGCACCGTCGAGAGTGTTTGAATCAAGTTGTATCGGCCAACGACCAGGATGACGCTGGTAATCACCGATATCAGAATGGCCCAGATCGCGGTGTCATTCGGCTGCGCGTGGGCTCCACCTTCGGTCGCCGGAAACGCCTCGTCGTACTGTCGCCAAAGATCGTCCGCCGAGTCATTTCCATCGCGCTGTGTGACGTCGACCTGTGTGACGTCGCTCTCGCCCTCTTTGACACCACCCTCATCGGCGCCCCGAAACTGTTGGATCGCTTGCAGCTGTTGGGCGTCCGCGGCTTGATTGTAAAGCCGTCCCTGCTGACTGATGGG